>NZ_JAYMDY010000010.1:0-191089 GCF_037027245.1 Pseudoalteromonas sp. CH_XMU1449-3 | reverse complement strand
CATCTGTTAGGTACGCTGAGACTATTTAAACTGCCACCTAGAAGAGAAGATAGGCGATACCCAAGAGCGATAAAGCCTAAGCCATCAAAGTACCCACATAAAAAAAGAAATGCCAGTCAGCTTAACTGACTGGCATTGGCCAAGTAGGCCCTTTTCAACTTAACTTATGGTCAATAATTAATGACCATAGTTTAGTGATTTTGCTTTTTCGATTGCTTCATTCACGTTAAGAGACGCTGACTCTTGACGCGGTGGGAACTCTACAAAAGATTGTACATGTTCGTTTAACTTAGCAATGATTGGCTGTAGCAACCAGCTCTTACGCATGATTTGGTGGAAACCTGTTACTCCATCATAGTGCTCTAATGGATCTTTACGTAAGTTAAATAGTTTAGGCATGCTATGAGTTACCATGTCTTCGTAATATAAGCCATTTGGTTTAGTCGCAAAGTGCATTTTCCATGGACCAAAACGCACTGCTGTAAGCTGAGACTCATAGTAATAGAAGAAATAGTTACGTGCAGACTTATCCGCCTTACCTGTCCAATAAGCTAGGTTGTTTTCACCATCAATATACACTTTGTCTGACTTTTTAAGCTTTTCACGTAAGTTCTTTTCGCCTAATGCAGCCGCAATTGTAGGGAAAACATCTTCATGCGATGAAATACCATTTAGCTTTAAGCCTTTTGGTATTTTGTTTGGCCAACGAACTAAGAAAGGCACACGTACACCACCTTCCCAGGTTGTCATTTTTTCACCGCGGAATTCAGTTGTACCTGCATCTGGCCAGCTTGATTGCTCAGGGCCATTATCACTGGTGTAAATAACAATGGTGTTATCGGCAATTTTTAGCTCATCAAGTTTATCAAGCAGCTTGCCAACATGGCCATCATGTTCAATCAGGCCACTACCAAATACGTCTTCTTCAGAGCTAATACCCGTCGCTAAATGACGGCTTTCTGGTTTTAAGTGTGTGTAAACGTGCATACGACTAGACGCATGCCAAATAAAGAATGGCTTTTTCGCCTTAACTGCACGTTCCATAAAGTTAAGTGAGCGCTCTAACACTTCTTCGTCAAAGGTTTCCATACGTTTGCGAGTAAGCGGGCCTGTATCGATAATTTTGCCATTGGCGTAAGATTCGATAACACCACGTGGACCAAACTTTTTCACAAACTCAGGATCTTTTGGGTAATCCGCTTGTTCTGGCTCTTCAGATACATTGAGGTGGTACAAGTTACCGTAAAATTCGTCAAAGCCATGCTTTGTTGGTAAGTGCTCATCTAAATCACCTAAGTGGTTTTTACCATATTGCGCAGTCATATAACCGCGATCTTTTAAAAATTCAGCTAGCGTAGGATCGGCTTCTTTTATGCCAAGTGGGTTACCTGGTTGGCCCACTGTTGTTAAGCCTGTTCGAATTGGTAATTGCCCCATTAAAAACGCAGCACGACCCGCTGTACAACTAGGTTGTGCATAGTGATCTGTAAACAATGCACCTTCGTTAGCAATGCGATCAATATTAGGGGTTGGGTAGGTCATACCGTGCGAGTATGCACTGAGTGAGATTGGGGCAACGTCATCAACCATAATGGCTAATACGTTCGGTTTATCTGCAGCAAGGCTTACCGTTGAAACCAAGCCACAGATAGCTGCCGCTATTAGTTTTTTCATAAATCATCCCTTTTCATTAATAGTACTTTTTACTCTAGATGAGCAGCTTTCAGTATAGATTAAAAAACAAACCAGTCTAGTCTCTAAAAGCGGCAAAAACGATTTAAATCAAATTTCCACAAAAATCACACATTTTTATTAAGCCACTGAAAAACAATAGCAAAACAATACTTAAGTGCTTTTTGATTGCCTCGTTTTATTTACTGAGGCTTGTTCGATTTTTGTTCTCGCATTTGTCACTATTTTTATGCTATTTTTATTTTAGAAAGGAATAAATTGATGCCTCTTTAGATAGAGGCTGAAGTCGAGAATTTATTAAGCTAAAAGTATCTAATTTCAACTTATATAAACTAAAAAAACATTAATTTTTCAAACTTTTGTGTAAGGAAAACACATGACTTCTCTTCGATTCCCCTCTTTACTAACGCTTATGATTGCAGCTTCGAGCCATGCGGCTGAGCAAAAAGAAGTACAAGACATGTCAGACCCTCTGGCCGTTTATACTCAAGTAGGAGTTGGCGCTACAAATAAAGGGCTCAATTTCAAAGTTGGCCAAGCATACGATACGGGCATAGCAACAACTGCCGGCATGAATGTGTTTGAAGTAAAAGGCATATATGGCGATGCGCTAGGCTGGGAGAGCGATAGCAAAACGACAGATTCAATTGACTCATTCCGCTTTCGAAACTTCTCAGTTGACTTAAGCACTATGAGTGCAACACAGATTGATGCCAACTATAACCTAAATGCCAACCTTGTTGCTGACGAAAGTATGGATGTTTCGTATAGCTATATAAAAGCACTAAAACCTATGGGGCGTTTTACCTTTTACCCGTTAGCTGGTGTGGGTGCATCGCTCGGTGAAAATACGTTAGAAGATGATGGTAGTCGTGACAGTGGTTATTCCATTATGGGAGCCTATGGTTTAGTGGGTATGTATGCAAAAATTACTATTAACGATAAAATTTGGCTTAACTACAATCCATTTTGGCTAACAACTATCGGCGGTAGCGATAACTATAAAGACCACTACTACGGTCTAAACCAAAGCCATATTTTGACTCATGAATTTGCAGCAAGTTACCAAATTAACCCGCGTATGAATCTACGCTATTTCGCAAACTGGAATGAAAACGTTGATTTTATGGATGGCGATCATCGTCTCGAATTTAATTATCAGCTATAAATTAAAATTTGAAATATCAAGAAACAACAAGGTAAGGGATTAAGTGAAAAAAGTTGTACTAATAAATATGCTTACAGCAAGTTTGCTAAGCACACAAAGCTTTGCATCAAGTTACGATGAATATGCAATAAAACCTGCAGAGCAGCAATTAAGTAATCAACAACAAAAAGTTGATGAACCCATTTCATTTTTACCCATACCGACTTTTATTACAGAGCCAGCTGTAGGGCCTGGGCTTGGTGTTGTTGGCCTTTTTTTTCATGATAACGAAAAGAAGGCCAAAAAGAAGAAAAAAGAAGGCTCTACCCTACCACAAAGCATTAGTTTAGTGGGCCTGATGGGCACTAAAAATGGTACCAAAGGCGGTGCTGTTGGCCACATTACCTTTTGGGATGAAGACCGAATTCGCTATCAAGGGATTGTTGGCTGGGCGAGTATAAACCTTGATTTTTATACCTTCGACGAGATCAAGCTACTCACACCATTATCGTTGAATATTGAAGGCCCAGCGGTGTTTCAAAACCTTAAGTTACGCTATGACGACAGTAACTTCTTTTACGGCTTTAAACAGATTTATCGTAAAGTAGAAATAAGCTTAGCCGAAAACCCTATCGAAGATTTTCTGCTCGAAAACAATATAATCAAGGACCACCTTTCACTTGATGTAAATACGTCAGGTATTGGTCCATTAATAGAATACGATAGCCGAGATAACCCCCTTAACCCTGAGCGCGGTTTTAATTATATGGCCGAATATTTATATTATGATGAGGCTATTGGCAGTAAAGTTGATTACACGAGCTTAAAGCTTACCGCCTTAAATTACTGGCGTTACACCGATAAATTCAACTTTGCTCTGCGCATGCAGTATGACTCAGTTAACAACCGTGGTGAAAAACGCTTACCGGTTTATATTCCGCCAAGTATTAGCCTTCGCGGTGTGTCTGCAACTCGCTATCAAGGCCTTGATGTATTTGTTACCGAAGCAGAAGCGAGCTATAAAATCACTCACAAAATAAAGCTCAATGTGTTTACTGGTATGGGCTGGGCAGCCGATAACTTTTCTGACTTATCGAAAGCCGAAACCATAGATACTGTAGGTGCAGGCTTTCGCTATTTAATTGATGAACATTACGGTATTAGTATTGGCTTAGATGTAGCCCATGGCCCTGAGCAGAATGCAATTTACATTCAGGCGGGGTCTACTTGGTAATCCAAACTAATACTTTTGTTATTATTTTAACGGCCAATTAAACCTAAAGATTGAATTAATTTATTTCACTGCTATCATCAATAGCTCAATAAATATTCAGGGATTGAAAGGATGCATAAAAAAGTATCAACCAATCATTATCCATTCAAAGATTTTAAACCCCATGGTCTCGTAGAGTTTTATCAACGTGAGCATGTGCTTTTAACAACTGCCACAGGGCCTTTCAACGAAGAGATTATTGACGCGCACTCTTTTATGCAAAAAGATTACATCAATAAGCTCAGCGCTGATTATGGTCAATGGTTTGAATTGGTTGAGTTTGAAAATTCATGCATGGCAACCCCCGGGGCACTTGAAAAACTAATGGTGTATTTTGTTGAGCTTCGACGTAAAGGCATCGCACCGGCCAAAACAGCTTTAGTGATAAAAGAAGGGCTTGAAGGCGGTAGCTTGTTGAGTGATACCTACTGCAATTTGTATAAACGAGCTGGCATGGTAATGAGTGTATTTAAGTCAAAAACAGCGGCTCTAAACTGGTTAGCAGAAGAGCCTGTTACTGAATTAGCTTGTTAATACCATTTATTTAAAAAGTGTTGCTCTTCTTCACGTAAGGTCAACACTTCACTCC
This sequence comes from Pseudoalteromonas sp. CH_XMU1449-3, assembly GCF_037027245.1. Classification (NCBI taxonomy): domain Bacteria; kingdom Pseudomonadati; phylum Pseudomonadota; class Gammaproteobacteria; order Alteromonadales; family Pseudoalteromonadaceae; genus Pseudoalteromonas; species Pseudoalteromonas sp. CH_XMU1449-3. The sequence goes on along the minus strand of NZ_JAYMDY010000010.1, from coordinate 186,388 downwards.
CTCCCTCAGGGGTCTACCAAACTCTTCGCTAAAGATACTGCTTAATTACAACTCGGCTATCATTTGAACAAGCACTGGCACATTGTCCTGGCACAATCACATAAACAGGTCTAGTAAACTGACTGGCGTTTTTTGACAAGTTTAGAGCTGTAAAGATGAGTGATGAGTAAAGCGTCAAGCGTTTCATAAAAATCCATTTTAAGTAGTTATTATGTTTAAAAAACACCCCATTTAATCACTAAGGCATTGTTGTGGCAATAAAAAAAATTCACATGCTAATAGATTAAAAAAATTCATCTATCAGGTTTATTTTAATCGTTTGTCGGTTTAGAAGGATTACTCTAAAGTTAACCCATCAGCGCTTTTAAGCTAAACAGCTTCACACCATTGAGAGTGTTTGCGCTAACCGAATTGTTGTCACAAAAAGTCTAGCTTGTGTGTTCTCTGGGCTTTTTATATACCGAGTTACTGCACACGCGGTAACTCAACCAAATTGTTGTCAAAAGCTTAGCTTGTGTGTTCTCTAAGCTTTTTTATTCCGAGTTACTGCACTTGCGGTGACTCAACCAAATTGTTGTCAAAAGCTTAGTTTGTGTGTTCTCTAAGCTTTTTTATTCCGAGTCATTGCACTTGCGGTGACTCAACCAAATTGTTGTCAAAAGCTTAGTTTGTGTGTTCTCTAAGCTTTTTTATTCCGAGTCATTGCACACGCGGTGACTCAACCAAATTGTTGTCAAAAGCTTAGTTTGTGTGTTCTCTAAGCTTTTTTATTCCGAGTCATTGCACTTGCGGTGACTCAACCAAATTGTTGTCGAAAAGCCTGGCTTGTGTGTTCGCCGGGCTTTTTTATGCCCGCTATAAAATAAAAACGCCACTAGATGTGGCGTTTGGGTAGTTTCGACAACAATAAGAAATTGCTTTTAAAAGAAGCCCAGTGGATTCTCACTGTAACTTACTAATAGGTTTTTAGTTTGTTGGTAATGATCAAGGGCGAGTTTATGTGTTTCGCGGCCTATACCTGACTTTTTATAGCCGCCAAACGCAGCGTGTGCTGGGTACATATGGTAGCAGTTAGTCCAAACACGGCCCGCTTCAATCTTACGACCAAAGTGATAAGCACGGTTCATGTTTCGACTCCACACACCAGCACCTAAACCAAATTCTGAGCTATTAGCAAGGGCTAATGCTTCGTCTTCATCTTTAAAAGTCGACATTGAAATTACCGGCCCAAAAATCTCTTCTTGGAACACGCGCATGTCGTTAGTGCCCTTTAATAGTGTTGGTTGAATGTAGTAACCGCCGTTAAACTCATCAGACAGTTGCTCCACTTCGCCGCCAGCGAGGACTTCGGCCCCTTCTTGTTTACCAATTTCGATGTAGCTTAGAATCTTATCAAACTGAGCTTGTGATGCTTGAGCACCCACCATGGTTTCAGTATCAAGTGGGTTACCCCGTTTAATTTGTAAAGTTCGGGCAAGAACACGCTCAATAAATTGCTCGTAAATATCTTCTTGAATAAATAAACGCGATGGACACGTACACACTTCACCTTGGTTAAAGTACGCAAGTACGGCTCCTTCAATCGCTTTACTCAAAAATTCATCGTCTTTTTCCATTACATCGTTGAAGAAGATATTTGGCGATTTACCACCTAGCTCGACCGTCGAAGGAATAATATTATCAGCAGCACATTTTAAGATATGTGAACCCACTGGCGTTGAACCTGTAAAGGCAATCTTCGCGATTCGAGTACTGGTTGCCAGCGCTTCGCCCGCTTCTTTGCCATAGCCGTTTACCACATTTAGAACACCTGCAGGCAATAAGTCACCAATCACTTCAAGTAACACTAATATAGATGCTGGCGTTTGTTCAGCTGGTTTTAAAACAATACAGTTACCCGCAGCAAGGGCTGGTGCAAGCTTCCACGCAGCCATTAACAATGGGAAATTCCAAGGAATAATTTGCCCTACTACACCCAGTGGTTCATGAAAATGATAAGCAACTGTGGTTTCGTCTATCTCACCGATTGAACCTTCTTGCGCGCGCACACAACCTGCGAAATAACGAAAATGATCAGCCGCTAAAGGCACATCTGCCGCAAGTGTTTCACGAATTGCTTTACCGTTATCCCAGGTTTCGGCCACTGCCAGCATTTCTAGGTTTTGTTCAATACGATCAGCAATTTTTAATAAGATATTGCTACGCTCGGTGACCGACGTTGTTCCCCATGCCGCTTTTGCATCGTGGGCTTTATCAAGTGCCAGTTCGATATCTTCTTTTGATGAACGAGGTACTTTACAAAACACTTTACCGTTTACTGGGCTAATGTTTTCAAAGTATTCCCCCTTTACAGGGGCAACCCATTGGCCACCAATATAATTCTCATACTGCGCTTTAAAGTTAACTTTTGCGCCTTCACTACCTGGATTTGCATAAATCATAATGTGTTCTCTCTTCAAATTGTTGTGTTTTATTTAGCATTGACTAAATTATGCGGTAGGTTATTGTTTAATGAACCGCTAACAGTTGAAGTTAGCTCAGTTACTGAAAACACACTTGATTCCTAGTCCAGACTTTTTGACTATTTGTCCAGAATTTAGGACGACAGCGAGGCAACAATGAACACATCAGTTAGTAACAGAAGTTTAGATAAAAAACGACAACGTATTGATGTGCTTATTGAAAATAAAGTCAGTTTTGCGGGCGAGCATGCTGAATTAAGTATTTATGACACCTATTTAGATGCCCAAAAAGTGGCGTTACATTCCACTGAATTATTATTTTGTGGCATGATCAGCGGTAAAAAAATCATGCATGTTGCCGACAGTGATTATCATGAAGAGTTTTTACCAAACCAGTCATTTGTACTTGCCCCAGAGCAAGGGGTGCTAATCGACTTTCCCAATGCATCTCTCAATCAGCCAACAACCTGTTTAGCGATTGAAATCAGTACCGATAAAATAAGCCAAGTAGTTGATGCTCTTAATTTTAACCAACAAATTACCCAGGATGACTTTTTCCAATATCAAGCTAAGTTAGTGCACGCCCAGCATAATCCGCAAACTCAACAACTGCTTGAGCGCATGATCACCCTATTTAGTGAAAATGAACAACACCGCGATTACTTAATTGATCTATCACTCAATGAACTCATAACCCGTCTGTTACAGCAGCAAAGCCGAGACTTAATGATAGCAAGTTGTAAGCAAGGCAAGCTCGCAACCCCATTAAGCCATGTAGTAAGTTATATAGAACAGCATCTTTCTGAGAATATTGATATCGATGTGTTATGTAAGATAGCGTGTATGAGCCGCAGTAAATTTTATCAGCAATTTAAGTTAGCCTTTGGTGTTACGCCCGCTCTTTGGCAACAACAATTACGCTTGCAAAAAGCGTATAAGCTGCTCGAAAAAGGTGAGGCGATTAGCCAAGTTTGTTATCAATTAGGCTTTAATAACCCAAGCCATTTTAGCCGAGTGTTTAAACAAGCCTTTGGCGCAACACCTAAAAGTATCGCTAACCATTAAGTTCTGGATTGCGATGAGAATAAACACGATAGGTCAAGGCAAGTAAAATACAAATAGCACTTGGCACATAAAGCGCCGCAAAGCTCATTTTTGCAAATAACCATGCCCCTGCTAAGCCGCCAAAAATAAACCCTAAAATGATTAGGCCAAACAGTTTAGCCTTACGTTTATCAAGCGCCTCGCCACGTAAAACCCGACCAAACATAATACCTAAATCAGTGAAGATACCCGTTACATGGGTGGTACGAACAATTGCACCACTGTAAGTTGTTGCTAAGGCGTTTTGTAAACCACATGCCGCAGAGGCCAAAAAGTGCCCGTAACCCGAGCCATTAAACAATAACCAAAGTGCGCCCAATAAAAGCCCTGCTTCAATCAATAATGCCGTGTCGTAATGACGACCTAGTTTAAGTGCTGAACTATGCAGCAAGAACCCAGCAATACCAGACCCAACTAAAAATGACAGTAATACACCTAATAAATGTAAAGCATCAAGGCTATTGCCATGCATGAGATCTGCGCCAAGCAAGGTTGCAGTTCCTGATAAATGGGATACCGCTTGATGCTCAAAGCTAAGTAAACCAACCGCATTCACACACCCAGCCACCAGCGCCAAAATAAATGCGCCAATCTCAACCCATTTTGGTAACTTAGAAATCACTCACTATTCGCCTTTTTCTCACACTCGTACTCATTCTTTTATGGTACGCCTATTTTTATGACTAAAAACACTTTTTTTCGACTCTTTATATGGTAATTTACCATTAAGTAAATCGATTAAGAACCTACAATGACAAAGCCAAAAACTTGGACGCTAAAAAGTATTGCCAAAGAGTTAGGCGTTTCAAATGCCACCGTATCAAATGCGTTTAATCGTCCTGATCAATTATCGAAAGCACGCCGCGAAGAAATTTTGGCGGCCTGTAAAAAGCTTGGCTATTTTGGCCCAAACAAGGCGGCGCAATCATTACGCCGAGGCACCTTTAATATTGTTGCTTTAGTATTGCCAGACAGCGTTGAATATATGGTATCAGATCCGGTTGCTAGCAGCTTTATGCGCGGTGTATCGGCGGTGCTCGAAAAAAATGGCATTAATCTTTTATTATTTTCAGGTAACAACGATAACCTAAATAGCGTAGTCGATTTTGTTGATGGCTTTATTTGTTATGGTCGCCCTCGTAATAAACAACTTGTTGAACAGTTAAAACAGGTTGCCAAGCATGTTGTAACGGTTGATTTTAACATCGGTCGTGATGCCTCTGTAAACGTAAATAACCAACAAGCCAGTTTCGATATTGCCAAGCATGCACTACAAAAAAACGATGATCGGGTTGCTATTTTAGGCCTGCGCTTACTCGATAACGACGTATTATGCCGAGTATACGAACATCATGAGTTTGAAGCCGGTCAGTCGATTGCTCATCAACGACTGCGCGGTTATCACCAAGCAATCAGCGATGCTGGCATCACCCTGGGTGATGATAGAACATGGAATATTCCTGAAAGCAGCGAGCGCTATGCCAGCATTGCCGCCAAAGAAGCGCTTAGCAGCACACCAAGACCAAACGTACTGTTGTGCATGAGTGATTTAATCGCTCTTGCCGCCATGCGCGAAGCATTAAAAATGGGCTTATCGATTCCTGAAGATGTCAGAATTGTTGGTTTTGATGGCATAGATGAAGGCCAACGATTTGTGCCAAAACTCACCACTGTCCATCAAAATAGTGAAGAAAAAGGCCGCATTGCTGCGACCTTGTTTCTATCGAAAGAGCAGCAAACAGCCGAAATCGACTATCAACTGCAATTGGGTCAAAGTAGTTAAGCTAAAAAGTCAGCCAAATCAACAATGTTCTGTTCGCCGTCTCGGTGATCAACAATGATCACTTCGCGGCTAGCGAAGTCAACTTTTAACTCGATTGAGCTGGTATCATCATGCCAGCTTAAACGACACACACTGCCTTCACCTTTAGCAATAAACTCACCGTTAAATGCTGGGTGCTCATTACGTAATTGAATTAGCTTGATTAAACCTTTCACCACAGGTTTAGCAAGCGCAGCATCAATGTCTTGCGCATTTAAGTAAGGGCGATTGATATCACGACCTACATTGGTGCGAGCTAATAATTCCATATCGTTTTCACACGCGAACAGGCCACCATAATAAACTTGTGGAATACCTGGCGCGAAGAACTGTATTGCACGCGCTAATAAGTAATCAAAGTCATCTGCACCCAAGGCATTGTAGTATGTGCAGTTAACTTGATATAAATCGACATTACTTGCTGCTGCACCAGTTGCTAAGCGGCTTTGCCCTTCACTCTTTTCATGAATGGTTTCAACCAAGTTATCAATTTCTGCTGCATTTAATAAACCCGGTTTATCACCCATTGGGCCTGCGTCAATGATGCCAATGCCATCATGGGTATCGAGTACCGTTAAACAGTTTCGCGGCGAAATGGTTAGCCAATTCAGTAATGCTTGCGCATCATTGCTAAACAAGCTGTGTAAAATAAGGGGTGGTAAAGCAAAGTCATAAACCATATTTACACGCTTTGCGACTTCAACCTGAGTCTGGAAATGACTGTGGATCTCGGCAATGGTTTCCATACCCGCTTCATTAGCTTGTGCCGAAAGCTTATTTAAATACTCAAAAGTTTCATCCAACATAAAGCAGTTTGTACCAGCCTCTTTAATCGCATAGCCTGCCGCATCTAAACGAATAATGTTGACATTATTATCAGCAAACTTGCCAAGCACCGTATTTAAATACTCGATACCCGCCGTTGATTTCACATTAATATCAATTTGGTTATCGGTAAATGTGGTCCAAAAATCATAGGTTTGGCCATCACCACACGCAATAGGTGTAAAGCAGCTACCCGGACGCGGACGGTAAATCGCTTGTTGCTCAGCCTCAGACATGCCATTTGGGAATACATCGTCTTTAGTTAAAAATAAATCCCAAAATTCAGATTGCTTGCCTTTAGCGAGTACATCTTTAAATTGGAAAGATTGTGCTGAAACGTGGTTAACAATTAAGTCAGCCATAAGGTCATAGTTTGCACCAAGCACGTTAATATCGTCCCAGCTACCAAGGCGCGAGTCTACTTCACTATGATCAATAGGATCAAAGCCAGCATCACTGCCATCAATCGGATTATAAAATGGCAACAAATGTACACCTGCAAACACATTGTTAAGTGGGCCATTTAATAAATTACTTAATTCATCAATACCTTGACCAGTAATACGGTCTGCGTAGGTGATTAATTGCACTTTATTGTTGATCATAATTGTTAATACCAAGTTGAAACTTAATCGATTAAGATATATCTTTAACCACGACAGCAAATTATTCAAGCAGTTTTTATAGTTTTTATACACTAATATACATAGTAAAGGCGCAGACCTTTCGGTGGGGATACAACAATGAATAGAACACACGATCCTTTGCAAACCATTAGATGGCTGACATACATGATGTTTTTTATGTTTGCGATGACCTCTGATGCGGTTGGTATGATCATTCCTGAGCTTATCGAAGAATTTAATTTAAGCATGACCCAAGCCAGTGCTTTCCATTATGCACCTATGGCACTTATTGCTTTTAGTGGCCTGTTCTTAGGTTTTTTGGCCGACAGTTTTGGTCGCAAGCAAACCATCATGCTGGGACTCGGCATATTCACCATTTGTTGTTTTCTGTTCGCCGTTAGCAGTAGTTTTAGCATATTTGTAGTGCTGCTTAGCTGTATTGGTCTTGCTATTGGGTTATTTAAAACCGGTGCTTTGGCGCTGTTAGGTGATATTTCTAAAAACAATTTAGAGCACACAAAAACCATGAATTTGGTCGAAGGCTTTTTTGGTGTTGGCGCCATTGTAGGCCCTGCCCTTGTCAGCTTTTTAATCACCCAACAGGTAAGCTGGACCTACCTTTACGTTATCGCTGGTGTTTTATGCTTAATTTTAACCTTAATTGCTTGGCGTGCAGATTACCCTAAACCTAAAAAGCTTGAAGAACACGCAAAACCGGCCTCTCTTGCAACCACCATGAGTATGATGAAAAACCCATATGCACTGGGTTTTTCATTAGCGATTGCCCTTTATGTTGCAACCGAAGTGGCTATTTACGTGTGGATGCCTACTCTACTTGGCGATTACAACGGCCCTTGGCAATTACTGGCAACCTATGCACTGACCTTATTTTTCATTTTACGCGCTGCTGGGCGTTTCTTAGCGGTATGGCTTTTAAATCACTTAAGCTGGCAAGCAGCAATGCTGTATTTAAGCTTAGGAATTGCACTGTGTTATTTAGGCTTAATCTTCGGCGGCGTTGATTGGGCGGTATTCTTACTCCCTTTATCTGGGCTATTCATGTCGATGATCTACCCAACTTTAAACTCAAAAGGTATTTCTTGCTTTGCGGTGCAACAGCACGGTGCAGTTGCAGGGGTTATTTTGTTTTTTACTGCCCTTTCTGCGGCAGCAGGCCCATTATTAATGGGTGTGATCAGTGACTACTTTGGCCACATTCGTTACGGCTTTTATCTCGCAACAGGTTTCGCATGTTTACTGTTTTTAGCCATGCTATATAACTACTTACGAAACCCTGCTGAGCAAGCTTTAGCGCAGCACAGTGCATTAAGCCACTAAATAAAAGTCTTTAAAAATCAATTATCGAACATAAATTGTGCAAGTTTTTCGCTAAAAAGACTTGCACTGTGTAAAATTATTGTTATCTTTACTTAATCGATTAAGATAGCAATTTAGACAACAAACCATCTGGGATTGAGACGAGGCACATTATGACAACACACAAACATGCCCTTTATACATTAAGCGCGCTTGCATTAGCAGTAAGCCAAAACTTACACGCAGAAGAGCAAGCACAACCTGAGGCTAAAAAAAGCGGCCTTGAAACAATCGTTGTAACCGGTGTACCACGCCGAACAACCATCATGGCATCAAGCTCATCGGTTAGCAGTGTTACATTAGCTGAAATTGAAGTATCAACACCTCGTTCTACTGCAGAAGCCTTCAGAACAATTCCGGGTGTTCGTTCAGAATCAACTGGTGGTGAAGGTAACGCAAATATCGCGGTACGTGGTTTACCGGTTGCATCGGGCGGTGCTAAATTCTTGCAACTACAAGAAGATGGCTTACCAGTTATGCAATTTGGCGATATTGCCTTTGGTAACGCAGACATTTTCATGCGCTTAGATTCAACAGTGCAAAGTGTTGAATCAATCCGTGGTGGCTCAGCATCAACAGCAGCAAGTGATGCCCCAGGTGGTATCATCAACTTTATTTCAAAAACGGGTGAGAACGAATCAGGCAGTGTATCGACCACGGTAGGCCTTGATTATGATTCAATTCGTACAGACTTTGAGTATGGTACTTACCTAAACGACAGTGTGCGCTATCACATTGGTGGCTTTGTTCGCCAAGGTGAAGGCCCACGTGAAACCGGTTATACATCAAATAAAGGTGGCCAAATTAAGGCAAACCTAACCAAAGAATTTGATGCTGGTTATGTTCGCGTTTACTTTAAACACCTCGATGATAAGAGCGTAGGTTACCTACCTATGCCTATGTACTCAGATGGCGATTCAATCCCAGGTTTCGATGCGCAATCAGATACGCCGCATTCAGCGCTTTTCACACAAACTCTGCGTTTAAATGGTGATAACCAAATCAGCACAGGAGATATGACCGACGGTATGAACCCAGTTGTTACCTCAGTAGGTTTTGAAGCAGCATTTGATTTAGAGAACGACTGGCGCATCGAAAACCGCTTTAGAACATCATCAGTAAGCGGTAACTTTATTTCTCTTATTCCAGCTGAAGTCGCATCTGCAAGCTCTATTGCTTCTAGTATTGCTGGTGATGGTGCATCGCTTGTTTATGCTAATGGTGGTTCAGCAGGCGAAGCCTATGGCGATGACGATTTAGCAATGCGTATTCATACATTCGATGTAACGCTAAACGACATGGGTTCAATTGTTAATGACCTTAAGCTGACTAAGTCGTTCTCTGATGACACTAGCGTTACGTTTGGTTACTTTGCATCAAGCCAATCGATTGATATGTCGTGGCTATGGAACTCATATGTTATGGAACTAAAAGGCGACAACGCTGCATTACTTGACGTTTACGCTGCGAATGGCGACAGCTATTCAGATAATGGCTTGTACGCTTATGGTACACCTTACTGGGGTAACTGCTGTCAACGTAACTACGATACAGAGTACGAAACTCGCGCACCTTACATTAACTTAGCCACTAAGTTTGGCGATTTAAGCATTGATGCAAGTGCTCGCTATGATTCAGGTGAAGCGCGTGGTAACTACGCAGGTGCCGTAACATCAACAATTGATATGAATGGCGACGGTACTATCTCAATTCCTGAGCAAAGTGTTGTTGGTATTGATAACGCTAACCCAAGCATTGTTAACTACGACTGGCACTACAGCTCATACTCAATTGGTGCAAACTACCAAATTGATCCAAGCTTTGCGACTTTTGCCCGTTTAAGTAAAGGCGGCCGCGCAAATGCAGACCGCTTACTATTCGGTAAAGTAGAAGCTGACGGTTCGGTTGCCGAAGCCGATGCAATTGATGAAGTAAATCAATACGAAATCGGTGTGAAAAAACGTTTTGATTCGCTATCAGTATTTGCAACAGCATTCTACGCAGAAACTGAAGAGCAAAACTTCGAAGCAACATCACAAAAATTCTTCGACCGCGAGTACGAAGCAAAAGGTATTGAGGTTGAATCAACCTACTACGTAGGTGATTGGGATTTCCGTGGTAACTTTACTTGGACAGACGCAGAAATTGCTAAAGATGCGTTATCACCAGAGTTAGTCGGTAATACACCTCGTCGTCAAGCTGACCTTATTTACTCATTAATGGCAACTTACAACTTTGACAAAGGTGCTGCTGGTCTGAGCTTTATTGGTACAACAGATGCTTACGCACAAGACAGTAACGACCTTGAGTTTGATGGCTATACACAAGTGAATGGTTTTGTAAGTTACAATTTATCTGAAAACTTAAGTCTATCGCTTAACGTGAACAACCTGTTCGACACCGTAGGTATCACCGAAGCAGAAGAAGGCTCAGTACCAGATAACGACATTATCCGTGCCCGTACTATTAACGGCCGTACAACGTCGCTTACTTTAAAATACTCTTTCTATTAATTACTCTCCTCCCTCGTTTTAGCCCAGTTTTTACTGGGCTTTTTCGGCTTTAATAACCAGCTTTTCTACTACACTTAATCAAATAGTCGTAATTACCCTCTTTCTAATAAAAAACACTGATAATAAGTTAATACTTTGATCTATAATCAGCATGGGTAGGTATTAACCATATGAATTAGGAACATACATGTTTGTCTCTAGCAAAAGCCACTCTTTACTCCAAGATCAATACAACGCGCTATTAGCTGAAGTTGAGGCACTTAAAGCCGACAATCACGTATTACGTGACGAAAACGAACGCTTAGAAGCAAAATTACATCAGCAAGCTGATGATGCAGACCAACTGTTCCTTGCTAACTTATTGAATAGTTCGATTGAATGTATCACACAAATTGAGGGGGTGCGCCAAACTGTACTCGACTCATACCTTGTTATCGAAGAAGAAAGCCAAGTTACTTTACAAATAAGCCAACTACTAAACGACTCAAATAACGCTCTGCAACATATTGTCAGTGAAATGGCGAGTATGGCAGGTAAAATGGGTAGCATGACCAGTAACATTACGGGTCTGTCTGATATGGCCGATAGCATCAACACCTTTGTATCAACCATTTCTAAAATTTCTGATCAAACCAACTTACTTGCGCTAAATGCCGCAATCGAAGCTGCCCGTGCTGGTGAGGCTGGTCGTGGGTTTAGCGTTGTTGCCGACGAAGTTCGTACACTTGCAACCAACACCAATAAATCAGCCCAAGAAGTATCTGATCTAGTAAAAGAGATCATCAATAAAACTGGCGAAACGGTGACCTCGGTTGAAGATATCCAGCAAAATAACACTCAGCTTTCAACAAGTTTTGATACGCTAAACAATGACTATGGTTCTATCATGAATCACTGTAGCTCAATGAAAGAAACCATTATTAATGCAGCCACACGCTCATTTGTGCAAACCGTAAAACTAGATCATATTGTTTGGAAAGGTGAAGTTTACTCAGTTGCCAATGGCACAAGTAATAAGTCGATTGATGACTTTTCAGACCACACCATGTGCCGATTAGGTAAATGGTATAATTCAGAGCAATCAAATGGCTTCAAACAACACAATGCTTATCGTCAATTAGAAGAGCCACATCGTGAAGTTCATCGCAATGGTGTTGAAGCGTTAGTCATGCTGCAAACTGGCAATAAAGACGCAGCGATTAATCACATTAATAAGATGGAAGCAGCCAGTGAACGAGTCATGCATTTACTGGATCAAATCGCCAATGGCTAATGCCTAATTACTAAAAATAATAAAACCGAGCTACGATGCTCGGTTTTTAATCTATTTAAGCTAGTTATTCAACTAAGCCTTCTTGCAGTACTGGCATAACGCCTCCTTGCTGCTCTTGGCGCTTTACATAGCTAAACAACATTAAGCAGCCAAGGGCTAAACTTGCAGCTAGCATAGAGCCAAGGGTTGCAAACCTAAAACTATAAAACTGTGCAACAACCCCTGTTGCCCCTGCCCCGCACATAACACCCAATTTAATAGCGTTCGTGTAAAACGCAGAGGTAAACCCTATTCGCTCGGGAAGCTGATCTTGTAAGACGGTTAAGCCAATGCCCGCAAAAATACCGTAAAATAGCCCATTTAAAACTTGCAACGCGATTAAGTGCCATACTTGGCTGGCAAAAAACACCCCTAAATAAAATACAATTGCACAACAAAATGCCACTGCAAGCATCGCAACTTTATTGTATTTTTTAGCAAGCTTTGCCCCATACAGCATGATAGGAATTTCTAACAGTGCCACTACCCCCATAAACAGCCCGGGTGTATGTTCAGCAAACCCTAGTTCTGTAATGCTATAAAGCGGCAGTGCCGATGAATACATAATATTACCCGTTGAACCAAGCATAATAGCTAAGCCCAGCAACCAAAATGATAAACTCGTTGCGGCTGCAGGCTCTCTGCCATTTTGCGATTTTTGAGCGCTGTAGTCAGGAATAAACTTAAATGCAAAGATAAGTGCAACCAAGGCACACACCGCAGCAAAGTAAAACGAGCGGCTAAACTCGCCTCCAGCGGCTAATAAATAACCAAGCGGCGGGCCGCCGACCCAAGCAAAGGAAATAGCAGCACGTAAACGGGAATTAAAACTGGTAATGTCGATGTTCTGTTGACGCCCAGCCCATTGTCTTGCCACGGTCATCATTTGCGGAATTGCCGCATTGCCCATCGCAAGAAACAACACGCCTGCGAGCAATACTTGCCAAAATGCAGTGGCATTCGCAAAGGTCACTAACGCACACACCATACCTGATACAGCCACCATAAATAACTTTCGCGCACTGGTGCCTTGATCAGCCATGCCACCTAACCACTGACTAATAACTAACCCAGTAATGGTGACCGCCACCATATAAACACCTAAATACACGGGCGGTGTTTGCAACCCTTCGACAATGAATAAGCTCATCAATGGGTTAACAAATGCCCCCATTAACCCGGTTAGCATACTTAGAAGAATAAAAATTACACCATGCTGTTTCAGCAATGCTTTCACTCACAACCCCACATTAATACGACACGTGAACAGATATTTAAAGGGCGCAAATTATACACAGTTTTAGCGAAAACTTCATTTTGTAATACAAATAAAAAAAGCCCAGTGGGGAAACTGGGCTTTGAGCAGTGAAACAATGTTAGTCGAAGGACACTGTCACTGGGTTAGAACAAACAGTATCAGATACACAAACTTGATATTCATAGCTTGGTAACTCAGCTTTACGCTCTACATCGCGATAGAAACCACGATCAGCTACTGATTCAAGTAGTTCACCATTACGGTAGATGCTTACTTGATCAGCCACGGTTTGCCAGCTTAAATCAACACGCATAGTACCTAAACGTGTTTTGTTAGCACGTTTAACCGATAGCTCAATTTCAACATCAGATACCACAACCGTTTGCGTGAACGTATCTGTTTGACCTTCGCTATCTGTCGCAGTTAGCGTCACTTCATAGCTGCCTGCTTGTGCGTAAGTATGCATAGGATCAGCATCTGTTGATGAAGCACCGTCACCAAAATCCCACGCCCAAGCAACAATATCGTCATTGCTATCTGTGCTGGTATTAGTGAAAGTGACATCTAAACCTGATGTTTCAAATGCAAAGCCAGCTTGTGGAGGCTACGGGCTCACTTCACCAATAGCGCTAAACGTCAGTGACCAGCTGTTTAAAGTACCGGTATCAGCAGACAGTACGTCTTTGACATTGAGTACCCAATCACCTGTCGCAACTTCGCCATTAAAGTTAGCCAGCGAGTAGCTTTGTACTAGATCATCAGCACCACCGCCAGATTGGCTGTGAAGTGTTGCAGTTGTTCCTTGCGGCGACGTTAATGTGACGATTAAATCACCAATGTAAGTATGAGTAATATCAATACTTGCATCCGTTGAGAACACAGTAAGTTCATCAGCTACCGTAATCACCGAATCAATACCCGTGTCATTGTTATCTGGAATAGACACTGGTGTTTCATTTGAGAAAGTAAAGTCATTTAAGCCAACAGGGTTAACAAACAGTGACGCACTGCTTTGTTTAGCTAACTCACCTGATGTTGCATCAACAACAAAACTATAACTGCCCCATGCTGTTGCTTCTTGTGTTGGTACCGTTAGTGTAACTACATCACCAGGTACAGCTTCTGTTTGCGATAGTGTTGCGCCCGCTAAATCAGCTTGAAGTGCTAGGCTAACGACACCATCCCACTGGGCGATTGAACCAATTTCAAAGGTATATGTTGCAGTTTCACCAGCAGTAATTTGCTGTGAACTTGGCGACACCGAGATTTTGAAGCTTGGAGTCGGATCTGCTTGCTCAAGTGCTTGATTCACATTTAAGCGATTGCCAGACACTGTTTTGCCTTGCAGCGCTTCATTTTGGTCGCCGCTATTCATTAGCAACTCTTTAAGTTCAAGCGCTGATAAATCAGGGTTGATCGAAAGCACGAGTGCTGCTGCACCTGCAACATGCGGTGTTGCCATTGATGTACCAGAATAGCTAGCGTAACCATTGCCCGGTACCGTTGATAGAATTGCACTACCTGGTGCGCCTAAATCCACACTTGTTAAACCCCATTGTGAAAAGCTCGACATGTTATCTCTGTTGTCAGTACTGGCAACTGATAACACGCTGTCATGCTCGTAGTTAGACGGATAATGAGGGTTTTGATCGTTATCAACCGCATCGTTACCCGCTGCTGCTACAAATAGAATATCGGCTTGTTCACTTGCCGTAATAGCATCTGCCAGTGCTTGGCTAAAGCCACCGCCACCCCAGCTGTTATTTAAAACACGTACATTTACGCCTTGGTTTTTAAGATCAACCATGTAATCGATACACTTAATTGCATCAGAAGTTGAACCTGTACCATCTGCACTTAAGAACTTACAGCCCGCAATTGATACCTCATGGTTCACACCAACAACACCGGTGCCATTGTTACCTGACGCACCTATTGTGCCCGATACGTGAGTACCATGGCCTTGGTCATCCATTGGATCACCTGAGTCGGTAATCGCATTAATACCGTGCACGTCATCGATGTAACCATTACCGTCATTATCGATACCATCACCCGGAATTTCGCCAGGGTTGATCCATGCGTTATCAGCTAAATCTTCGTGGCTGTAATCAACACCGGTATCAATTACACCAACAACAACTTCGCGGCTACCGGTTGAGATTGACCATGCTTCAACTGCATCAATGTCAGCATCGGCGACACCACCTGTTTGACCTTCGTTGTGTAAACCCCACAACGAAGAAAAATCAGGATCATTAGGTACACTGGCAATCGATACACGGTAGTCAGGCTCTACATATTCAATAGCAGCATGGTTTTGTAGACGCTTGATAGCTTCTTTGCTGCTCATACCTGCAATTTTAAATTTAGCTAAACGGCCAGACAAAATAGCTGAATAGTTATCATCGACACCATCTTTGTTGATATCGCTGATGGTGGCTTTAACTAAGTTACGAGCATGGGCACGCATTGCAGCAGAGGTGCCTTTTTTATACATAACAAGTACAGAGTCTTCACTTGCACCAACGACGGTTGTTTTTGCTGGTGTGCTGATTTGTGCAGCACCTAAACATGGTAATAAGGCTAGGCTTAATACAGATAATTTAGTTTTCATATTTACTATCCATAATTTGTTGAACTGATCGAATCACTATGATCCGACCACCAAAGCTCATTACTTCTGAATGATGAATATCACGTGGCATATTTCATAAATGGCAAATTGCAGATAACAGGCAAGAAAAAAAATGATGCTAAGTTTAAATCCATACTTTTTTGCTGATTGAATCAATAAAAATACGTCCAATTCACACTTTTTTGTGAAAAAAGCACCCTCAATGATCCATCAATATTTCCCCAACTTTTTTACTACTTTTAAATCAAAACCCATACCAAAACCTAAACAAACACACATAACCAATTGAAAATAAATAATTTATAAAAACCACAAAAACTGATGATTTTATATTATTCCAAATCTGTCTAAAGTAATTTTCTTGTTATTTGTATGGCCTCATAGTCGCAAATAACAAAGTTGCTTCATTCACTTCTGATTGTTAGCTAACAGTTGAATATCACAGAAATTAATCCGGCAAGGCATGCTGGTACATGGTTCTAAAAGCGAAAATAATAATTTTAGAGCTTTGATTAATAATAATTTAAAGGAAATAATCATGAAGTTAAGAAAGTCTCTACTTACCTGTGCAATTACTATTGCGTTAGGTTCAAGCTTTGCAGCAAGTGCAAACACAGATGATAAAACACAATCTAGCACTGAGCTTGCAAGCCAAGTTTCAACACTGGGTGTATCAAACTCAATTACCCTAGATCAAGTATCGGTTACCGGTGTTGGTAACGATGCGGTTATTGCTCAACAAGGTACAGGTCATCGTGCAGAAACTGTCAGTGTAGGTGATGGCAACATGGTTGAAGTAAGCCAAGCACAAACATCTAACTTATCTCTTATCTACAACACAGGTGACGATAATACTGTTTCGCACAGCCAAAACGGCACCATGAATGGCGCATTATCTGAAACCGTTGGTGTTGGCAATGCTGTTCGCGTTGAGCAAGAAGGTGCAGGATTCTTTGGTGTTAACAACGAAGCTATCAACGTCATGGTTGGTGATGAAAATAGCGCAACTGTAACGCAAGGTGATGGTGGCCATTGGTTCTACAACTTTGACTTACAAGGTAACAGCAACACAATCAGCGCAGAGCAAAGCGGCTTACTAAATGAAGCAACGTTCAATGTAATTAGAGGTGATGACAACAGCATCGAAGTAATGCAAGAGGGTGTTTTCAATGCGTTTACCTCTGATGAAGTAATTGGCAACGGCAATGAAATTACTATTGACCAAACAGGTTTCTTCAACAGCGCTGAGCTTACTTCGCTGCATGGTGATTATAACGAAGTTGAATTTGAGCAAGATGGTGACTCTAATAGCGCATTAGTTGCAGAAATCACAGGCAATGACAACGAGGTTAAGTCTGATCAAGAAGGCAACAGCAACAGCTTTGAATCAGGCGTGATTGTTGGTGATGGCAATACATTATTGGTCAATCAAAAGCATGACAGTAATACCGCTGGCTTAGATGCTATTGGCAACGACAACGAACTCACTGCATTCCAAAATGGTAACGGTAATGATGTGTACTTAGGTGCTATTGGCGATAGCAATGAGTTTGTTGCTAACCAAATTGGTGACGCAAACAGTGCTCACGTTGCTAACTTCAATGGTAGCGACAACAACGTTGATATTGCTCAAGGCGGCAATGAAAACACTGTACTAGTTCAGTCTTCATACCCAGACGACTCACTCTCTTCAAACGATAATGACATTTCAGTTAATCAGCTGGGTGACCTTAACGAAGCGGCATTAACATTCGCAAGCGTGCTTGATAGCAACAACAACCAAGTTGCTTTCACACAAGTTGGTGAACTCAATGCCATCGACCTGATTATGGAAGGTAGCAACAACTCTGTTGATATTAGCCAAACAGGCTCAGAAAACTTTGTTGTAGGTATAGGTCAAAGTGCATTCTTGCTAGGTGGTGAGGGTAACTCACTTGTCGTTGTACAAGACGGCAACGCAAACCTTGTTGAAGGCTCAATGATTGGCTCTAACAGCACAGTTGTTATCACTCAACTAGGTGATGGCAATACCGCAACTGTAACCCAAGAATAATCGCTTAAGAGGGAGCCTTGCTCCCTCATTCCATTATGAAAATAAGAAACTTACTACGCATATGTTGCATCGTGCTTGCAGCTCAAAGTACGGCTAGTTATGGCGAAGACCTCGAAATCGATGACTTAGTACTCGATAGAAGTATTAGCCGATTTGGCCATCAATTTTATTTTGAGTTTGCCAACCTATGGCGCGATTTACCTTCAACAGCAGGTTTTAATATCGAAATAAAAGAAACGGTATTACCCCGAGCGGGGACTCGACTTGTCTTAAAAATGAATAACCAAATAGTGTACGTCACCTATCTAGGACGTCGCTTAGAGCCATTAGATGAACGTGTAAAACAAGCCATGTATAGCGTGATGGATGCCATGGCACGCAGTCAAATGCAGCAATCAACACCCGATATGGCAAAAAATGGATGGTAAAATGAAATACTTAACAACACTAATAATAATCCTCTGCCCTCTTTCTAGTTGGGCAACCGAACTCGTTTATACCCCAATTAACCCAAGCTTTGGTGGCAGCCCATTAAATGCCAGCATGCTACTTAATAAAGCGCAATCACAAAACAAGCACAAAGCGCCGGTTATCGAACAAACCTACGGGGAAAAATTTCAAGATTCGTTAGAGCGTACCTACTTAAATAGAATGGTACGAGAAATCACAGATATGGCATTTGGTGACGAAATCGACGACAGCATCTTTAATGGTGACTCGACCTTTATGACGGGTGATTATGAAATTCAAATTATCACCAGTACCAGTGACACAATCACCGTTAGAATTACCAACACCTCTGATGGCACAGTGACAGTAATTGAAGTACCGAGGTTTGGATAATGAAGACACTCACATTAGCAGCAATGGTATTACTTCTGTCGGGTTGTTCATCAATGGGCAATTTAATCCCGCCGACTAAACAACTAGCAGACTCTCTTGAGCCAACCGAAACTTTCCAGGCTTTGCAGGCCCTTCCTCAACCAATGGGAAGCATTCCTGTGTCAGTGTACTCATTTCGTGACCAAACTGGGCAATACAAACCACAGGCAAATGTAAGCTCATTTTCTACCGCAGTAACACAAGGCGCTAACTCTATTTTAGTGCAAGCATTGCATGAATCAGATTGGTTTATTCCGGTAGAACGCGAAGGTCTACAAAATATCTTAACTGAGCGTAAAATTATTCGCGCTGCGCAAGCCGAAAACGATAAGCTACCTGAATTACCACCGCTCACAACAGCAAAAATAATCTTAGAAGGCGGTATTATTAGTTACGACACAAATATCAAAACCGGCGGGATTGGTATGGAATACTTCGGGATTGGCGCATCAGAGTTATATCGTGAAGATGCAATCTCAATTTATTTACGCGCTGTCGATGTTCGCACAGGCCAAGTTTTGTTATCCGTCGCGACAAGTAAAAAAGTGCTCAGTCAAGAAATGCGCGCAGGCTTCTTTCGCTATGTGAGCTACAAGCGTCTTGCAGAAGCAGAAGCCGGATTCACCGACAATGAACCTATGAGTATTTGCGTAACACAAGCAATTGAAAAAGCGCTTAGCGACCTTGTATTAAAAGGTATCAACAAAGGCATTTGGTCTGCAAAAGCGGTCTAATTTAATGAGTATATTAGTGTGGCGCTGAACATCACAGCGCCCAATTTGAACTTTCTGCTTAATTATCGATCGAAATAAATACTTATAGCATTCAGTCAATTAAGTTTTATTTATGAAATGGATTACTTTCTCCAAATGCGCTTATTCTCTTATTGTTTTAGCCGCACTGATTACCCTAGTCATCACAATTGATAATTTTGACAGTTCAAAAAGCCTGCCAATTGGCTTTGTTTTATGGGGTATTTCGCCTTATTTATTAATGGCATGGATGGTTGAACACAGTAAAACAAGAGTGGCACAAATCGCCACGTTTATTGTCACTATTATGTGTGTCTTATTTGGTACTGTGACCATAGGTTCAATCTATTTTTCTCATGATGCACAATCAGCGCTGGTGTTTCTTTTTGCGCCATTATGGCAATGGCTGGGATTATTAATACTCTGTATTCCACTGTACTTTATGAATAAGCTCACATCTAAATCGAACCGAGGCTCGAATAATGGAAGCTAAACGGAAACACGATTTTGAAGGATACTTGCTCGAAGCTGGATTTTTAAGCATCGAGCAAGTGCTAAACGAGCTTTAATAGCAAACACTACCACAGGGATTAAACTGGTTATAGTTTGTTACTGTGTATTTTGCAAAGACAAACTCACTGCCATGTAATTTTGTGCCCAATTAGCCAGCTCCACGCGGTTACGCGATGCCGTTTTCTTGAATGCACTGTACAGGTGGGTTTTAACTGTATGATCGCTGATATTTAAACGCTCTGCGATATCTCGATTACTCGCACCTTGGGCAAGTAAGTGAATCACTGATTTTTCTCGTTTAGTCAGTAAGCTGAGGTCAATATCCGTATTTACCGAATCGTTACTAGCATTGAATTGGCTGCGAGACATTGCAGATAGCATATGGTTAAAGGTAGAAGAAATACTTTTACGGCTAAAAAACAGCTCGCCATTGATCACTCTGACCAGCCCTGCAAAAATATCTTCAGGTGATTGATCTGCAAAAAACACCCCTTTAATACCATTTAAAAGTAAGTTTTTTTCGCAAATTGCATTAGCGTCCGCATTAAAAATAACCACTAAATGTTGCTTAGCAAGTTGCACTAACTCTGCAGGTAGTAAGTCTTTCCAATGTGCGTCAGTGCTATCAATCAAATAAAGGTTAAACTCTTCGCGCATAGACTCTTGAGGCAAGCTTGCATCAACTTTCACACGCATAAAAAACGCATCGAGTATTTTAATTAAATATTGATAATTTTGACTGCGGTTTTGTAACCTTGGCTGTGTTTTTAGAAATACAGAAGTTGGTTGAATCATCTCATTTCTTCCTTGAAACATTTTATTCACAATACCTAATTTAGATACATGATTCAACCGTTCATAAGCCTTTATTTTGGCAATTTACAACATTGCTAACCCATTTGGATGGCCAGACACCAAAGTTAACAAAATGTAAACCAACAATACTCGCATCTCCCCTTTACAGTGAGTCATTAAGTAGTTTGTAAAAACGTGATGTTACACCGTTCGTCCAACCAAATCCTTGCTGTACTGTGTATTCGCCACCACCTGCACGGCTAACTAATTCGCACACATTGTACTTTTCAAGGAGGCACTTATCCTCTGCAAAACGCATTTCGATCATACTCAGCCAGTTTTTCATGATCGCCTGTGCCTCGCTGACAAAGCCATACTCTGTTAAACCTTTTACAGCGAACCATTGTAGCGGCGCCCAACCATTAGGACTATCCCATTGTTGTGATGTACTACACAATGTTGTCACTAAACCACCGGGCTTTAAAAACTCATTCATCAGTTTTTGCTTCACTTGTTGAGCTTGTTGTACAGATGCAGCGCCTACAAACAAAGGAACAGCCATTGCCATCGAATCGACACTACTTTGCTGATTGAGTCTAATGTTGTAATCACGATAAACACCCGCCTCAGAATTCCAACAATAGGTATTAATTGCATCTAAGCGCAGTGTAGCCAGCTCAGCAATCGACTGGCTCTTTTGTTCTTTACCAAGTAAACGGTAAAAACGAGATAACGTATGCTCTAAGTTATACAGTAAGCTATTCAAATCAACCGGTATGATATTGGTTGTTTCAATACTTTTTAGGTCACTATGATCGCTTAGCCAACGGCTACTAAAGTCCCAGCCAGACTCGCATGCAGCGCGAATATGTTGAAAATAACTTTGTTGCTGCTCAGTTGTTAGCCCTTCAGCGTCATGTAAATCTTCTTTTAATGACTCTGGACGAGGTGTTGCCGCACTATCCCAATATCGGTTTAAAATAGCCTTATTAGGCACTTTTACAACGCGCCTAATAGCAGGCGTTTCACTGCTAAGGTCGTTACAGCCTTGCATCCAAAATTGATACTCAGCTTCAAGTGCTTTTACCGCGTTTGCTAGCCAAGTTAAATCTGCTTCTTGTTTATATTTTGCGTCCCATAGCATCGCTATCATTAACGCCAAAACAGGTGGTTGCGAGCGAGAGCTATAATAAACTCGGTTACCATTTGGAATACAGCCATTACGTTCTTGTAGGTCTATAAAGTTATTAACCATGGCTTCAATGGTGGCTAGGTCGCCACAATCTTCTAGACCCAAGGCTGTAAAATAACTATCCCAATAATAAATTTCTTGAAAACGACCACCCGGTACAATGTAGTCAAACTGCAAGGGCATTAGTGAGCTTGCTAAATCTGTATCTGCATTGCGATGCAAGTGTGGCCATAAATCAAGAATATACTGTTTAACCGAAGTGGTATCTAATTTCGCAGTCGGAATAGTCTGATCAGCAAACAAAAAGTTCGACATAACAAATTCGCGCAGCTCATCACCTTTTAAAGGGCCTACAAGTTGATACAACTCACAAGCACTTTGCCAAGATAAATTTGGCACTGCATCGGCAAACATTTTTGAATCAGCAAACACTTCTGCTAGCTGTACGTCTTTAAATAATTGGCTATTAACGAAGTTCATGACAATCCCTTATTCTGCGCTTGAAGCCGCTTGATACTGTGGTTTTAGGGTAATTTTCTTAAAGATTGAAACGGTGATTAATAGCAAGGCTATTGGCACTAATGTGAGATAAAACGCATGCTGACCGCTAAATTTATCGAATACAAAGCCCGTAATAATTGAGCCTGTTGTTCCACCTAATGCTGAAAAAACCACAATTAAGCCTGTCATAGCCGCATGCTTGTGCTTAGCAAGTGAACTCAGCATGACAGAGTTAAGTAACGGGTAAATCGGTGCCATAAAAAAGCCAATCAACGGCAGCATGTATGCTGCAAAAGGCACATCAAACACACTTTTCACTTGGCTACCATCAACATCGTGAGTCAAAGGCAGCACCAATAATACGAGCATACCCATAGCGACCAAGCAGCCCATTAATAAACTAAACCAACTAATGAACCTAAGTACTTGCCCTGCTACCAAACGACCAAGCGCTAACGCAGCTGCAAACAAACTGGCAAGTTGGATACTGACATCAACAGGCAATTTTAAAACTTGGTTATTAAAGGTCGGCAGCCAAGTGCCCACGCCTTGCTCAATTAGTACATACATAAATGCACTAACAACAAAAATAAGCACAAGGGGTTGGTAAGTCAGCTTTAACATGTCAATAAAATCATGAAGCTGCGATTGCTGATTAGTTTTTAACTCTGGCGATTTTATTGGTGCCGCAAGCACAGAAACAAACGCCACCGCAACAATCGCTGCAAGCAAGTAATAAACATTCAACCAGTGGCTACTTTGCGGGTCATCAGCGTCTATAAATAACGCAAAAATCCAATAACCCGACAGCACACCTAGCATAAACACCCCTTCAATGGTGTTTAATAACGCTGAATGTTTATTAGCATTATCAGTCACTTGACCAATAACAGAGTAAACAGAGATTTTCATTACAGCAAAGCTGCAACCAATTGCGGCAAAGAGCGCTTTTAATACCCAAAAGTCGGCAATGCTCGGAACAACCAAGCACATCACTGCAACCAGTAATAAAGCGCCAAGCATGGCAATTTTATAGCCTATACGAGGGATAAATGACGCCACTAAAAATGACACAATGGCAATACTAAGATCCTTAAATCCTTCAAGAACAGACGCCTGAGTTTTGCTTACATCTAAGCTATTGATTGCTTGTAAAATAACAGTGCCCACACTATTGAGCATAATAGCAAAGACAAAATAGCTGCATGCCAGCGCGATAGTTATTCTTATAGGATTCATTCACTTCAACCTATGATTATTTTTATTCAGTCTAGTTTAGCGCAAAACAAAATGCAAACGTTTGCATTTAAAATTACACATATTGCTAACATTCAAAAGGCTTAGCGCTGGCTCGACTGCCTATTTACTAGTTCTATTTCAACAACTTGAGATTCTACCGACTGCCCTGCTAACTGGGCTAACAACTTTTCAACAAGAATAACTGAAGCGCGTTGAGTATTTTGTTTAATACTCGACAAAGAAGGATGACTGATATCTGCCATGGCAATATCATCAAAGCCCACAAGGGCAACGTCGTTTGGAATGCTGATGTAACGCTCTTTCAGGGCTTTCATCGCACCTAAAGCCACCATGTCACTACATGCCATAATGCCATCAAAGCACAGCCCTTTTTCTACCAACAATTGGTTAATTCCTTTATAAGCAGCACTACTAGTAATATCGATAGAAACCACGTGAGGAGTGGCTTTGGCTTCATTAATAGCATCTAAATAACCACGGTGGCGTTCACTAATTTCCGCGTGCCCAGGGTCACCTAAAAACAATATGTTTTTAGCGCCACTTGCCAATAAGTGCTCAGTCGCTAGGCGACCACCTAAATAATTATCGCTGCCAACAATTGGGTAACTGCTGGGTGTTTTTGGATCGCCCCACACAACTAGAGGAACACCAGCACTCGCTGCAGCTTCAATATTTGCTTGGCTTTTACCTTGGCCGACCACAATAATGCCATCGGCGCGGCGGCTATTAATAAAGTAATTTGCCCAATCATCGCTGGCCATAAACGAATTAGAAAGTAATAACTCTAAGCCAAATTTATTTAGCGCTAAATTTATTTCACCAACAATTTTAAGTAAGAAAGGGTCGTTAATAGACTGTTCTGTATCACCATCGAGGTTAATAATAACCGCAACAACATTGGTTTTTTGGGTGCGAAGGCGGCTAGCAGCCGTGTTTAAACTAAAGTTATGTTTTTTTGCTAACTGTTTAAGCTTGTCGCGAGTTTCCTGTTTTATCAATGGGTTATCATTGAGCGCACGGGAAACTGTCGACGTAGAAACACCGGCTAATTTCGCAAGATCGGCTAACTTTAATTTTCTATCATTCATGATACTGAAACACTGCTTTCCTTTAAAACATATGCTGGCAATATACCACCATTTCGACCAAATCGCTGCGCCAAAGAGCATAATATTTTTTCAGTAAGCAAAACAGACCAACTCATCCTGTGGGTAAAAAAAGGACAAAAAATTGAAAAAACAAATTGCAAACGTTTGCATAAATCTTTATGGTTTATAAAAGCAAGGTGTTAACAATTGCAAAATATTCGCTAATACATTGCTTTCAACAACATAAAAAATGGGAACACACAATGACAACTACATACACACGCAGTGCGCTAGCCTCTGCTATTTTGCTAGCTTTGAGTGGCCAAACAGTTATGGCCGAAGAGCAAACTGAGCAACCAGCTAAAGAAAAAGTAGAACGAATTATTGTATCTGGTACACCTGCAGGTATTGGCGTACGTAAAATTGATGCTGGCTATGCAGTAACCAATATCGATGCAGATCAAATTGTTAAATTATCGCCAAAAAGTACAGCTGATTTATTCAAAGCCGTGCCGGGTGTGTGGGTAGAAAGCTCGGGTGGTGAGTCTGGCGCGAACGTATTTGTACGTGGTTTCCCTGGTGGTGGTGATGCACCATTCTTAACATTAAGCCTTGAAGGTTCGCCAATTTACCCTGCGCCTACTTTGTCATTTTTAGAAAACTCGTCGTTATTCCGTTTAGATGAAACAATTGAAACGATGGAAGCATTACGCGGTGGTCCAAACCCTGTTGTATCAAATGGCCAACCAGGTTTAACAACTAACTTCCGCCTTAAACGTGGTAGTGAAGATACCGAAGGTGTATTCAAATACACAACTTCAGATTACGACTTACAACGCATTGACGCTATGGTAAGTGGTGAGATTTCTGATGACTTATTCTTCATGGTGGGTGGTTATGTTAAAAGCTCTCCAGGTATTCGTGATGCTGGATTCACATCAGAAAAAGGCAGCCAGTTCACAATTAATATCACTAAAGAATTAGAAAACGGCACCATTAATTTATACACACGTCAAACAGACGACCATGGTGCTTGGTACTTACCAACACCACTAAATGTTGACGGTGTTGACGCAAGCTACACGCAGTTGGGTACTTTAAATCGCCAAGCGACTATTTACACAGGCACAAATAATGACGAGCAACAAATCGACTTAGGTGAAGGCCGTGGTTGGAAAGGTCATGTTTCTGGCGGTAGTATCAAACTTGAATTCGATAACGGTTGGAGCTTCACAGATCGCTTCAACATCACCAAAGGTGATGCAAACACGTATGGCTTAGTACCGGCAGGCTCTGCAACAACCGTTGGTGCAGTGGCTGATAACGGTGAAACAGCAACAGGTGCAGTAACTGGCACAGAATACGATGCAGACACGGCGGTTCAACAACTTGGTCGTTGGGTGGTATTAAAAGAAATTAGCGCATTCACTAATGATTTAGCATTTGCTAAAAAGCTTGATAATTTATCACTGGCCTTTGGTTATTACACAGCCAGCACATCAGCAAATGACTGGTGGAGCTTAGGTAACACAGCGTATCACGTCCTTGAAGCAGGCGGCGAAATGCTAGACGGCATCGAGTGTAATGCAAGTGTTGATGGTTGTGACTTCAACTACGATATCAACTCTACAGGCGATGCACGTACCAATGCCTTTTACACAACAGCTCAATATAAATTCAACGATGACTTTACGCTTGATGCCGGTGTTCGTTTTGAAAACCACGAAGTGGAATACTCGGTTGATGAAGGTCTTGATGGCGTAATCGACAAGTCTGTTCAATATGACGAAAGCAAAACATCGTGGACAACGGGTATTAACTACTCAATTAACGATGACATGGGTGTATTTGCCCGCGTAAACCGTGGTTACAAAATGCCTTACTTTGACGACTTCCGCGATAACTTTAGCGCATACGAAGGTGGTGAAAAGTTAATTAAAGAAGTAACACAAGCCGAGTTTGGTTATAAGCTATTAACTGATAGCACCGATTTCTATGCAACATTCTTCACTAACGAAGTAAAAGGTGACACCTTTGTTCGTCGCCCTGGTGTACCAGCTGAAATCTTAACCAACGAAGCATACGGTATTGAGCTTGATTATAACTACAACCACGAATCTGGTTTCTCAGTTAACTTAAACTCAACGCTTCAAGAAACAGAAATCACAGAAAGCCCAAGCAACGAAGGTAACGAAAGCCAACGTCAACCAAAATGGCAAGTACGTGTAACACCAAGCTATGACTTTGAAGTAAGCGATATGTATGCAACCTTATACGGCACAATCTCAGCGGTTGATGATCGTTGGGGCGACAACGAAAACACTGTTGTGTTAGAAGGTTACGAAAAAGTAGACATTGGCTTAATTGTTGAGCCTATGGAAGGTATTAAAGTGCAATTAGCAGTTGATAACTTAACTGACGAGCAAGGTATCACTGAAGGTGACCCTCGTAATGCTGATGCACCGAATGGTCGTTACATTATGCCTCGTACTACACGCTTAAGCATTAGCTACGAGTTTTAAGCGATTCTCCCAAACCCCTTGATTGAAAGAATCAATACCCAAGCCACAGTGTTTTATAACCTGTGGCTTTTTTGTTTTACAATCAAGAACTGTAAATGCTCTGCTAAAGACTTATGTGATTCAAGAATTAAATGCACACCTTCTTGCTGGCAAGGCGTAGCGATTGCTGTGATATCCAAAAACAGAGTTTGCTGTTTCACACACACTTCAGAAAAAGCCTCAACTAGCTCGCTAGACTTTGCAGCCGCTCCAGCATAAATAGATTGATACGCGCCAACCTCATACACCGCTGGCGGGCTTAGTATCATTATTTTGGGTAATTCGCGGTGCAGATAGTAGTTTTTTATATCTAAAATAAGTGCTTCTAGTGCGTTGGCAATATCAGCAGCCGACAGTGCAAAACGGCGCTTTAAATCATTCGTGCCGAGCTGAATAACAATCACATCTAAATGATAAGCCGCTAAGTAAGGCTCTAGGTATTTAATGCCCAGTTTATCACCACTAAAAGGTGGGTCGTTCACCAGTGTACGATTGGGCTGGCCGGCTTCAATAACTTGGTAGCCGGCACCTAGTTTAATACCCAGTAAACTAGGCCAGCGCTCATCGGCTGCAAAGCGCTTACCATCGACGGGCGAAATACCATAAGTGTTTGAGTCACCAAAACATAAAATATTCATTAGAATGGATTCAATGTGTAACCTTGCTGCTGCAACTGTGCATGCGCGGTCATTGCCGATAACGCCATTTGCACACCAGGAATAAGCTGCTGCTGTTTTACCTTCATGTGCGTTGCAGACTGCCCACACACATACACAACGGTATTATGTGCCAACAATTGTGAGATCAATTGCTGATTTTTATTGTCACTGTCAAAGCGCTGTTTATAAAAACTGTTTTCCAGTACATCAACACTTGCGCCACCATGCACAACTAAAGCAAGTTGAATGTTCTCAGGCTTCACACCATGGGCTATATGCATATTAATGAACCGTGCTAATGAGTTCATTTTGTTATTCTGCGCCCCTTTTTCTGCCGCATCAGCTACATCAAATGCCACTTTGAAAACCGTTTGATCAGAGATTTCTGCATGGTTTGGCACATCATAATAAAAACCAAAACCTTTAATAGCAGGCTCAGCTTGCTCTGCATGACTAAACGAAGATAATAAGGCTAAAGATAAACCTAACAGTGTTGATTTCATATAACTTCCTGTTGTTTTTACTCTAGCCTACCTTGTTTAAACCCGTTTAACTAGCATCAATATGCTGGTGCGCTTTAAAGGTCATGCCTAAGTAATTAAAAGTGTTTTTAAACATCTCGATAAACGCGTTAGGCGCGTGAGCAGATCCTGCATTTGAGAGCAATGAAAACTGCTTTTCACGCAATGTTCTCAGTTTTGGCCTGAGTGTTTCATCATCCATGTAATCAGTGATCCGGTCTAAAAATGCTTTAAACTGCGGTGTGGTGCTATACCAATACACTGGCGATGCCAGCACCCAGTGTTGATAATTCAACAGCGCTTCAAATACCGCATAAAAATCATCATTTTTATATTGCTTATCGTAGCAATAAGGCGAGATAACATAGTCATCTAGACATACTACATCGCCGCCATACTGCGCTTTATAATCATTAACTTGTAAACTCGTATTACCCTTTTTTCGCGCACTTGAATAAATAATTACCGTATTTGTTATTGGTTTTTGTTGCAAGGCTATCACTCCTTTTTTATGATGTGCGCAGCGTAAAACCTCAAGCTAACTTTAGGTCAACACATTGGAGCAAATTATGTCAGATAAGAAACTTATTGATGCAAACCTAGCGGTTGGCTTTGTGGCAAAACGCAGTGGCGTAAAAGTTTCAACTTTGCATTTTTATGAGTCTAAAGGGCTTATTCGCAGCTGGCGTAATAACGGTAACCAGCGCCGCTATAAACCCGATGTATTACGTCGAATTGCCGTTATAAAAGCTGCGCAAACCATGGGCATAACTCTTGAAGACATTAAACAAACGTTAAGCACCCTACCCGAGCAACGCACACCCACTAAACAAGATTGGGCAGCTCTTTCTAAAGTCTGGCAAACGCAATTAGATGAACGTATTCAATACATGCAACGATTGCGCGAACGCGTTAACGGTTGCATTGGCTGCGGCTGTTTATCAATGGCCAAATGCCCTATCTACAACAAAGATGATTATTTAGGTGAAGAGCACAGCGGCGCTGTGCTGTTAGAAAGAGATTAATACACGACTGTTTGTGCTCTTAAATTAACTGCAAATAGTACAGTGACGACAGTGCACCGCCATTAACAATAATTGTTAACCAAAGCACAGCAATAAAACTGCGTTTTTTGGATTTGTGTCTTAACCATTGCTGTGCAATTAATGAACCTGGCCAACCACCGATTAACCCTAAAATATGCAGTGTTCGCTCAGGTACTCTTATTGTATGCTCGCCATGTTGCATCGCTAAACGTTTATCCCAGCCGTATACCAAAAAGCTTATTAAGCTCGCTACGCTGTAAGTGCCTGCAATAAAGTAGGTAATATTAAGTTGCCATGATACCAGCCATAACAGCGCTAAAAACAACAATGAAAATGTAATTAATGTTTTCTTAATCAACGAATTATCACCTATACTTTGCAAAACAAATTAATTTTATCGGGACGCTATTATGGCATACCTAAAATCACTTTTACTATCAATCTGCCTATGTTCACTTTCTGTTTTGGCGGCGGAGCAACAACTTGATGACAAGCTAAAAGTGTTTGAGCCTTACTTAGGCACCTGGCAGTCTGACTTTAATGTCGCAGCAGGTAAACCTGCGGTGCAAGATGTGAGTACCTGGCAACGCGCGCTCAATGGCACGGCTATTAAAACCATTCACTCTATCAATGAAGGTGAATATGGTGGTGAATCGATGATTTTTTGGGATAATAAAAAGCAGTCTTTGGTGTTTTATTACTTCACTACGGCAGGTTTTTATACCCAAGGTACAATGAATGTACTTAGCCCTACTCAATTTGTTGCTTATGAAAATGTAACGGGTAATAAAGAAGGGATCACTAAGGTGAAATCGACAAGCGAGTTTAAAAACAACAGCTTTGTAGTGTCGACCTCTTACCTTAAAAAAGGTCAATGGACAAAACCAGATACCCGAACTTACATCCGCAGCGAAAAAACAGTTAAGTTTAAATAACAGCTTTGAAAAAGGGTAAGGCGTTTATCACCTTACCCTTATATATCAATGCCTAAAGTCAGCCATTAATGCTGGGATCCCTGGCAGCATACCCACCAGCGCCATCACGCTTGTTAAAATTACAAACATTATTAATGGAATGATCCAACGGCTCATTGGTGATAGTTCAGAGCTTCGCTCTTTACAACCAATTAAGCCCAGGTTGTCGAGCAACATAGTTAACGACCAACCAAATGCAGGATTCACCAAAGTCGATGAAAACACCACAATAGCAGCCGATTGGGTGGTTTTACCTTCACGGGTCATTTCCATACCAGCTTCAAGAAGTGGGATAAACACACCTACAATCAAGGCGACGCATAACACGGGTTGCCAAATAGCTAAATCCATTGGGTAACCCCAAATACTGGCAATAATACAAAATAATGCCGTTAACACCGCTCCGGCAGGAATTGGGCGTTTAGCGATGGCTGCTGGCACTATGTAGGTTCCCCATGACGAGGTAAAATTAGAGCCGCCTAACAAGGAACCAAATGTCTGGCGGATTGAAGCGCTGAACATGGTATCGTCAATGTTCATTTGTACTTTTTCTGTGCGCTCAGGATAACTAATTTTTTGGAATACTTGATGCCCTAAAAAGTCAGGTGACCACATGGCAACCGCAAGCACCGCGAATGGCAATACCACCACAAAGCTCTCTAGGGTTGGTAAACCCAGCATCCAACCGGTGTTTTCACCCCACCAATACATTGGGTTCATATTTGGTAAACCCGGTGCGGTCTTAAACTCAAACGGCGCTCCCAGTAAAAATGCAATTAAACCGCCAAGTAAACAGCTTAATGGCACGGCTAACCAACGTTTTTTGTAGTGCTCAAGTAATGCATACAACACGATAGTCGACAAAATCACAATGAAAGCGATATGGGTCATATCAATGCCTTCAGCCCATGCAAATAGCTTTTTAACCTGCGAAATCGTGCCAATAAAACCAAGGTAAAGCAGTAAACCGCCACACACGCCTCGGCTGGTTAACCCCGCCAGTAAACTCCCGCCTTTACTAAGCGCCAGTAATAGGCCAAACGCCCCTATCAGTAAACCGAAGGCCATTGGGTGACCACCCGCAGCAACCACAATCGGGATCAAAGGAATAAGCGGCCCATGCGTACCCGCTAAGTTTGCTGTTGGTAAAAAGAAGCCTGAAAATAATAAAATGAAGATCGATACAATTAACAGCTCATAGCGCACGTTTTCTAGAATAAAACCTTCACCTAAGCCCAGTGGCGCTGCAAACGTTGCAGCAATTGCACCCACCATAACCACCTTGCCTATGGTCCCTGCCATGGCAGGGATAGAGTCTTCTAATTCAAACCGATAATCACGAAATGGTAAGTTAGGACGCCAGCGCTTAGGCTGCATAATTTGTAATTCGTGTTCAAGGTATTCGTCACGACTCGAAAATTCACTGCTGGGTTTATGAAGAGCTTGATAGCTTTGCTGGTCGGTATGAGTATCCGATCCTTGTTCAGCAGGCGTTATTGACGCTGATTGCTGCCTCGTATTCATGAGTTCTCCTACTACCTATCTTGAAAAATTATGTGAGTTTTTATTATGCAGTTAGGGTAAAGCAGTCAGATACAAAACACGATTAGGCAAAAGGTCGGGTATGAATTTATAAAATAGGTGTTTTTAATAAGTTGAGAGACTCATAAAACACACTCAAGCAATTGATAATTAATGATTTATTTAGATTTAGCGCTTTTAAAGAGTAAGCAAAAGATTGTTTTTTAAGCACATTAACTATTAGTCTAATAAATTGTATGAATAGCAAACAGCTAGAGAAAAACCACTTTTAAATTAATCGAATTTGCCTATTCTCCAACTACTAATATACTAATTTATTAGTAGCTTGATTAATGCTAACTCACCGATCGGTGGCTTTCTTACATAAGCACATAAAGGGATGTATGGACACACAGCTCAAGCCTTGGCAATTTAATATCATTGTTTGCTCTGTTTATCTGCTGTTTGGCTTGTTTACTATGCAAGTGTTAAAAACACTGGCGGTATGGCCTCCAGCAGGAGTCGCATTGGCAGGCTTGATGTTATTTGGTCGTAAAGCCTGGCTGGGCGTTGCATTAGGCACCTGTTTAGTTGTGCTTTGTTATTTTTATCTAAGCGGCTTAAATCCATTCACTTTTAAATACATAGCAATAAATGCCGCGACAACCACAGGTAATACACTCGCTGCTTTAACTGCATTTTGGCTAATTAACCGAAAACTTAAACAACACACACTGCTGACAAGCGTCACCAGTTTAGCCAGAGTGTTTATTGTTGCTTGCATTGCGATTGGCGTGATTTCTGCGCTTTTCGGTGTGGGCATATACTCACTAGTTGGTATCGAGTGGTTTAATGGCTTGTATGTAGGCATATTAAATTGGAGTATTAGCAA
Organism: Pseudoalteromonas sp. CH_XMU1449-3; assembly: GCF_037027245.1. NCBI lineage: Bacteria > Pseudomonadati > Pseudomonadota > Gammaproteobacteria > Alteromonadales > Pseudoalteromonadaceae > Pseudoalteromonas > Pseudoalteromonas sp. CH_XMU1449-3. The sequence continues at coordinate 153,241 of NZ_JAYMDY010000010.1, read as the reverse complement.
TGCCTTAGCAGCAATTGTGTTCACCCCTGCCCTTTACTTTTTATGGCGAAATTGGCCGCACCCGGTCACCCCTAGTGAATTTTCTAAACTTTTGTTGCTTACTTTGACCGTGGTTTTGTTGTGTTATTTTATTTTTGGCCCCGCATACACAACCATGACATTACCATTTTTACAACCTGCATTACTGTTGTTTCCGCTGCTTTATGCAGCTACGCGGTTATCACCAACTGCCACCAGCTGCATGAATATGTTGGTGTTTTTTGCAGCTTGGGTCGGAAGTAATCAAGGCTGGGGGTATTTTTATTATCATCATCCTAAAACAGCAGAAGTGACCATGCAGTTTTTCTTTTTATTTACTCTTTCAGCGGTATTACTCATTCAAGCCGTGTTTATTCAACGCAAGAAAGAACAACAAAAGCTGACCACCATGCTCGAACAAAAAGTAGAAGAACGAACCTATGAGCTAGAACGTGCTAAGCATGAAGCATTAGCCTTATCTGTGACAGATCATTTAACACAACTTTATAATCGTCGCGGCTTCTTCGAAAAGGTTAATCAGCAGTTTGCAAAATATCATGACGCGCAATGTACCTGCTCTCTTTTACTGCTAGATTTAGACCAATTTAAAGCTATAAACGATAAATTTGGCCACGCTACTGGCGATGAAGTAATACGAACCACAGCGCATAAGCTCATCCAACATAGCAAAGCATCAGATATTGCGGGACGCATTGGTGGTGAAGAATTTGTCTTATTTTTACCTATGGCAAATAACCACACGGCATTTGCTATCGCAGAAAAGATTAGAGCCGATATCGAACAGCAAGACATCATCGCCGACAACAAACACGTTAAATTCACCGTGAGTATTGGCGTAAGCACCTTACAAGCAAGCGATCTGCATATAGAATCGATGTTAAAACGCGCCGATAAAGCATTGTACCAAGCCAAAAACCAAGGCCGTAATCAGGCGCAGTGTAGTTAGAATGAGTTACGAGTTGCTAGTTACGAGAGTAAAGTTACGAGAGACGAGGTACGAGATGCGAGGTGCGAGGTGCGAGTCTGTAGCAGCGATTTTACATCGCGTTTTATCACACATCTCCCTTACTCCAAAAATAACGCGGCATAAAGCCACTGCTACCTGTATGCATGGCGCGCGAAACAAGTTTCACGCCTACGTCCAAGGTTTTACCTTTGCGTTGTTATTAATCATTCATGACTAAAGTCATTCCTACGAGAAACGAGATGCGAGATGCGAGCCTAAGATTCCTTGCACTATACGACTAGTAATTAATTAACGGCTCTGTTAAAAATAGGCAATTAATAAAGAGCTTTAAATAGCTATAAAAATGTTCTAATTAAGATGGTTATGGATGAAGAATTAAAGAAACAAGTAGATGTTGTCGTTGGGCTAAGCCGCCTCGCTGGAGGCATGCTAATTATCATTGGGAGTATTATAGTCTTCTTTTTTATTCAGGCTGCGCAAGACCCAAATGCAGCGATTGAAATAAATGGTGTGCCAACAAAGGATTTTACTGCAAAAGTTGGATCAGTAATTTTCACTTCGCTATTTCCTCTGTTTGGTCTTTTCCTATCTTTTGCACCTAGCAATCTTTTAGAAAAGTGGGCAACCAAGATAATTCTGCTTATCTCTAACAAGGCCTAATATTATTAGCGAGATGTTTCAAATGACGAGCACTTTCATGAAATCTAATTATGTCGATTATCAAGATAATTTAGAAAATCTCATAAAATTACTTCGGGAATTTAATGAAGCGCATTGGGCTAATTATTTTCAAAAATCGTTAGGGTTACTCTATGTGGGTAAGCCTCAAAAAACTATTTATCATTCACTTGCTGCATTTGGTGGTATGGGCAGTGTCACTGATTCTTTAACTTTTACGGGTGCAAATAAGCAAGAAGCTAAACTAGGTTTTAAGTTAACTGCCAGCTTATTCAATGAATGTAAATTAAAGCGAAGTTTTTTTAAGCGAATCATAGAGCAATAGTGAAAGCAAACCATTACATCACGGTGTTTTTACCCTTTTTCGCGGCATAAAGCCGCTGCTACCTTGTAGGCGTCACGCTTGCTTGGCGCGTGAAACAAGGTATTAGATACGAGTTGCGAGAGTAAAGATACGAGAAATGAGAAATGAGATGCGAGTCTGTAGCAGTGATTTTACATCGCGTTTTATTCTCGTATGCCCTTACCTCACCAATGACGCGACATAAAGCCGCTGCTACATGTAGGCTTGGCGCGCGAAACAAGTTTCACGCCTACGTCCAAGGAGCTAACTTTTGTGTGGTGGTTAATTATTCATGACTAAAGTCATTCCTAAGAGAGTAAAGATGCGAGGTGCGAGCATGTAGCACCTAGCCCCTTTACTCTTGTAACTAGCAACTAGCAACTATTTCGTCTTTAACTTATTCAATTCATCATCTTGTTGTGCAACGAGTGCATTAAGTGTTTGGCTACCATCTCCGGCTTGGGTAGATAGCTCAGCTAGTTGCGATGCGGCATCTGAAATTAACGTCAGGTTGCGGTTTATCTCTTCTGTGACTGAGCTTTGCTCTTCTGCAGCCGTTGCAATGTGGGTAATTTGCTGCGTGATTTCATCCACTTTGACGACAACTTCATGTAATGCATCAAATGCAACGGAGGTTTCATCTACCGCGGTTTGTGCACGCACAACACCTTGTTCAATTACTTTAGATGCATTACCTACTTCTAGCTGTAAGCTGTCGATTAAGCCGCTGATGTCATCGGTTGATGAACGTGTTTTTGAAGCAAGTGCCCTTACTTCATCAGCCACTACCGCAAAGCCACGGCCTTGTTCACCGGCCCTTGCCGCTTCAATTGCTGCATTCAGTGCAAGTAAGTTTGTTTGCTCTGCAATTGTTCTGATCACATCTAAAATTTGTGTAATGTCGTTACTGCGAGCCGCGACTTTTTCAACCGCTTGATTGGCCTCTTTGATTTCATCCGACATGGTTTTAACTTGGGTAACCGCGGACGACAAGCTCGATTCACTGCTCACAACAAGGCTGTTTATTTCATCGGCTTGTTGCGCTGACTGCTCTGAGGCTCTTGCTACTTCGAGTGCTGTCGCGCTCATTTCATTCATGGCGGTTACTACGCTCTCAATCTCTTGGAACTGCGCTTGAACGTTGTGTTTAGTATCAACAGCAACACTGGTTGCTAATTGGGCCTGCTCTTTGGTTTGCGTTGATACATTCTTAAGCTCACCAATTAAATCTCGTAATTTAGCAAGAAATGCATTAAAGCCTGTAGCCAATGCGATTAGCTCAGCGTGGGTATCAACATGCAAGGTTTGAGTTAAGTCACCTTCAGCACTCGCAAGGTTATCAACGCGCTGTTGAATTTGCTGTAGTGGTGCCACAATGGTGCGGATCACTAAGGTCATGATAACAAAGGCGGCACCAGCAATAATAATACCCGTCACCAAGATTAAGCCACCTAGTGTATTGGCATTTTCGCTCATGCTATTTGCTAGCGCATGAGGCCCTTCAAGGGCAAGCTCAGCGGGTACTTCAATCAATAGGTTCCACTGTGTTTTTGCAAGCTTGATGCTAATTGGGTAGTTAACTAAATACTCATCACCAACTTTAAATACACCACTTTGTTTTTTCGCTTTAACGTAATTGTCTAAAATGTTTTTAGTCACCGCCTCTTTTAACGGTCTGCCTAGCTTATCTTTGTAATGACTACTACCAACCACTAAATCAAGTGAACTTAGCAAGGTGACACGGGCTTTACCGTTATACAGCTCTTTTGAGAGCTTTTCGGTCATGCTTTGAAATACAGGCAATGTTAAATCAACCCCAGCAACACCAATAAATTCGTTATCACGAAGAATGGGCACAGTTAGAGAGGTCATCATTTCAGAATAACCTGGGGTGATTTCGTATAGGTAGGGTTCCATAATGCAGGGCACTTTGGTGTCTTTTACACACAAGTACCACTCAGCTTCCCGCTGGCCAAATTCATTGAGCGTATCCACATATTTTTCAGCTACATCGTCAACCACTTGTTGCTCAATTACGCCGTCTCGGTTGCGCGTGAAATAAATTTCTAGTGTGCCAACGCCTGCCACAGAATGATCATACCCGCTGATAAAATTAGCATCACGGCCATCAAACGCATTTGCTTCAAATTGCGAGTAGATAGATGAAAGAATATCATTTTTTTGTAATAGAGAGCGATTCAACTCAACCACAGCATCGCGGGTTAAGGTAGCTGCCGCATCGTTGTCACCTAAGATAGCGGCAAATGAATAAGGCACTCGGTACGCTTCATTAATAAACCCAGCAACTTGTTCACCATATGCGGCGGCATTTGAGGCAAGTTTATCCTCCACCTCTGCAACAATCAGCTTTTCTGATTGCGCAGCTAACTGCTGGTTGCTGCTTGACAGCTGCCACCATAAAACACTTGATAAAACAAACACAGTAATAAAAATACTGCCTACCGTAAGCCATAATAACTTTTTCGCTAATGCTAACTGCCGCATCGACATTTCCTGTTTTTATTGTAGGTTTGCTAATAGTTTAGACCATTTGCATGACTACATAGGGACAATTAGAAAAAAAGTATGAAGTTTTACTGTGATTGAGCCGCTTTGTTAAGTTAGCCCAAGTTTTGCTGCCATTCGGTGGGTGACATACCAAACCATAACTTAAAGCGACGACTAAAAATCGACAGCTCCGCATAGCCTAAACGCAGTGCTAAGTCGGTCATATTGATGTGCTTTTGTTGTAATAGCCGCATTGCCTCTGACTTTCTAACTTCGTCCAATAATTGCCGATAACTGGTTTTATGCTCGGTTAATATGCGCTGCAGCTTTTTGGGGTGTAGCCCTACACTTTTCGCGGTATTTTCTTTATTACACTCACCGGTTGCTAGCAACATTTTCATCGCACTTTCTATTTGCAGCATTTCATCGGGGAGTTTATTAAGGCGTTGTAGCTCAAGTTGATCCGCTATTAGGGTGTCTAAAATGGCATCATTGAGCTGGGGTTTATAGGATAAAAATGCGCTTGAAAAGTAAATCGCATCTACGTCACTGTTAAACTCAACCTCGCAATTAAGCACTTTATTAAATAATGGCCGCTGTTTCACCGCCACAGATTGCCGTAAGCACACTTTATCGGCCCGCCATTTCGGGCCAACTAATTCTTTTAATATTTTATTGACCAAACACACTGCCAACTGAGACTTTTGCTCAAACTCGTGTTTTTCGTCAGACAGTCGGACAAAACGTACCTCACAACTCGTTTGCCCAAGCAGGGCAAGGTTTAGCACAATACCTTCAGCATGCAGGTATATGTATTTTTGGGCAACATTGAGGGCATCAAGAATCGTAGGTTGGCGCGACATGTAAGCACCAATCAAGCCTACCGTACTCATACTTTGTGATGCGCCAAGCTTTAAGCCAAAACATGGCTCATCACACGCTTGAGCAGCAAGCTCAAGTAATTCAAGGTAATGAGCGTAAACAACAAAGCTGTCTGGGTCGCGTAACTGTGCGGGTAAAATACCTGCTTTCTCCAACAAAGTAATTGGATTTACGCCATATTGCCTCACTAAATTCTCAAACCCAGCTAAACTAGAAGAGCGAATTAAACTTTCCACGCAGTGTGCCTTTTGTCCTAAAGAGTCATTTCAGTGTCCTAAAAAGTCAAATCAACTGCAAGCGATTTATTTATGCTAGAACAAACTCTGACAAACAGAACTTACAGATGAACATTGCCACAAAACCAGTAAGCATCGATAGCATTTTAATGGCCGACTTAGTTGCGCAGCGCAGCCATGCCAAAGCAGCAGGTATTGAAAACTACCAGCAAAGACGTGAACACTTACTTGCGTTAAAAGCCATGATTACTGAGAACCAAGCACGTATTATCGAGGCCATTAATCAAGACTATGGTAATCGCTCTCGCCATGAAACCTTACTTGCCGAAATCATTAATGCCTGTGCAGATATCAATAGCACTTTAAAGCACCTTAAAAAGTGGATGAAAGTGCAAAAGCGACATGTTGATCACCGTATGTATTTAGGGGCAAAGAACCGAGTTATTCCCCAGCCGCTTGGTGTTGTAGGGTTAATTGTGCCATGGAATTTCCCGATAAATTTAGCCTTTAGTCAATTAGCCGCAGCATTTGCAGCAGGTAACAAGGCGATGGTTAAAATGTCTGAAAACTCTCGGCATTTAAGCGCGCTTTTAGGCGAGCTAGTGGGCAATTATTTTAAGCCCGAAAAGCTGCAATTTTACTGTGAGACTGGTGAAGTAGGCATCGCCTTTTCAAAGCTTCCCTTTGATCATTTAATGTTCACAGGCTCAGGTGAAACCGGCAAAAAAGTGATGGCTGCCGCAGCGCAAAATCTAACGCCTGTAACCCTTGAGTTAGGAGGTAAATCTCCTGCTGTGATTGCTACTGATTACCCGATGCAAAAAGCTGTTGAGCGCATCATGTATGTAAAGCAAATGAACGCAGGGCAAATTTGTACCAATGTTGATTATGTATTTGTGCATCAGTCTCAACTTGCGCTATTTATCGATACAGCCACACGCTGGGCGAAGAAACATGTGCCAGATATTCATAGCCAAGATTACACAGCCATTATTGATGACCGCGCATTTAAACGCCTTACAAACTGTATTGAAGAAGCCAAACAACTCGGCGCTGACGTTATTACGCTTAGCGACCAAGTGGCAGATGCCAACACGCGAAAACTGCCACTGACATTAATTTTAAATAGCAATGACAGTATGAGCATTGATACCCGCGAGACTTTTGGACCTATTTTAATGGTAAAAACCTATCAAGACTCGCAGCAGGTCGTTGATTATATTGCAGAGCGAGATAAACCTTTAGCGTTTTACCCGTTTAGCTACAACAAACAGCTTATTAACTTTTATATTGAGCAGGTGATGTCGGGGGGTGTAAGCGTTAACGATGCCCTGTTTCATGTTGGTCAGCACGACTTACCTTTTGGTGGCGTAGGTGCCAGTGGGATGGGGCATTACCATGGCTATGAAGGATTTTTAACCTTTTCAAAATTACGCCCGGTGTTTTATCAAGCCAAGTTTTCGAGCGTGAAATTTTTAATGCCGCCTTACGGCAGGTTTGCCGATAAGCTTTTAGCCTTTTTGAGTAAATTAAATTCATAACAATAAACACCAACAGGTGATAATAATGCAGCAACACACATTTGATTTTGACCAAATTATTATAGGCTCTGGATTTGGTGGCTCTGTGAGTGCGCTTCGCCTAAGCGAAAAAGGCAACCGGGTTTTAGTACTCGAAAAAGGCCTACGGCGCGACGATAAAGAATTTCCAAAGACCAACCTAGATATCAAAAATTATATGTGGCAGCCAGAAATTGGCCTTAAAGGCTGCATTCAATTTTCGTTTACCAGTAAAGTCACTGTGCTGCATGGTGTGGGTGTGGGTGGTGGCTCACAAATTTATGCCAATGTGCACCTTATTCCTGATGATGAGGTCTTTCAATCTCCAGCCTGGACACGAATAAAATCAGACTGGAAAGAAAGCCTAATGCCCTACTATGGCCTTGCACAGCGCATGTTAGGCAGTGCCAAAAATACCTATACCAATGTTGCCGATCACACATTAAAAGAGATTGCAGAGCAGATGGGTCAAGGTGACTCATTCAAAACCGTGAACACTGGGGTACTTTTTGCAAAACCCGGCGAAGCCTATAACAAAGAGTTACCCGACCCATACTTTAATGGCGATGGTCCAAGGCGAAATACCTGCCATTACTGTGGTAGCTGCATGATTGGTTGTCGCCATAATGCCAAAAACACCTTAATGAAAAACTATCTGTACTTTGCCGAACGTAATGGCGTAGAGATAAGACCCAGCTCTGAAGTAATCAAAATCACCCCGCTCAATGCAGATGGCAGCGCCGGATACAAAATTAAGATTAAAGATACCAGTCATCGCAACAGCCATATTTATACGCTAACAACACGTGGCGTTGTGCTAAGCGCGGGGGTCATGGGCACCGTGCCTTTGCTTTTAAAAATGCGCGATAAAGACAAAACATTGCCCAATATTTCAGCTTGGCTAGGTCAGCAAATTCGCACTAATTCAGAAACCCTCACCACCGCGAACAACACTACTAAAAAAGTTGATGATGGTGTTGCGATCAGCTCATTTATTTCGGTCGACAAAGACACCAATATTGAAATTTGCCGGTTTAGAGAAGGCGCCGATGGCACATGGCTATATTTACCTTACGTTCCCATGGTGACTGGAAAAGGCCTCAAGCGTATTGCTAAGTTTTTAGTGAATACACTGCGCCATCCAATAAAAACAGCCAAAGTCTTGCGACCAAAAGGAAAAGCCCGCAGCTCAATTCTCTTTTTGGTGATGCAAAAATCCGAGGCGTTTATTCACCTAGAATGGCGACGTAAATGGTATCGCTTATTTAAAAACGGCATTACTGCGGTGCAAAAAGACAATGACACGCCGCTTAGCGTTAGTTTTCCAAAAGCAGAAGAAGCAACCAAACTCTACGCCGAAAAACTCGGTGGCGTGCCAGGCTCTGCCTTATCTGAAGTGCTCTTTGGTGCTCCAATGACGGCGCATATAATGAGTGGAGTCGCCATGGGGACTGATGCCTCTAACGGCGTAGTTGATAGCTCTGGAGAAGTGTTCGGCTATCAAAACCTACGAGTTATTGACGGCTCAATCATACCGGGTAATTTAGGGGTAAACCCATCTTTAACCATTACCGCATTGTCTGAATACGCAATGAGCCAAATACCGGTATTCGATGCAGCCCGAGCAAGCAAGATAAAACCAATAGAATTTAGTGAACCACGCGAAGGCCTAGTATCTGCGCTTACGGGTTCAGGTGATTTAGCAAAATCGATTGCTGAAAAACAAAAAAGCCGTGCATAAAGCACGGCCTATTTTGATAAATAGCAATTAGATCACTGATAATTCAACAGCAATGTTACCGCGCGTTGCGTTTGAGTATGGGCATACTTCGTGCGCTTTATTAACAAGTGCAAGAGCGGTGTCTTTATCCAGATCACCCACCGATACCGCAAGCTTAACAGCAATACCAAAACCACCTTCAATAGGACCAATAGATACTTCAGAGTTAATATGAGTATCAGCTGGTAATTTAACTTTTGCTTGGCCAGCCACTAACTTTAATGCACCGATAAAACAAGCCGCGTAACCTGCAGCAAATAATTGCTCAGGGTTTGTACCTTGACCATCATCACCACCTAACCCTTTAGGAGTTGATAGTGCCACATCTAAACGACCATCATCTGATTTTGCTGTGCCTTCACGGCCACCTGTTGCTGTTGCTTTTGCTGTGTATGCGACGCTTTGTAGTTCTTTCATGATTACTCTCCTAATTGAGTGAAAATATACTTTGCATGCAAAATATATTAGATCAGCTTTTTCGGGATTGCAAATACTTTGTATGCAAATTAAAATACTCGTATTGAATTTTGAGGATCGAGTATGAAATACCCACAACTAAAATTAGATAACCAGCTATGCCATCGCTTATATATGGCATCGAATGGGATTGCCCGTGCGTATCGAGATTCTCTCAATCAATTAGATTTAACCTACCCGCAATACGTAGTGATGATGGCGCTGTGGGAAAAAGATCAGATCAGCATTGCTGAATTACTTGAAAAAACTGCCATTGATGGCGGTGCGATGACGCAAATTTTGAAAAAAATGAGCGATAAAGCATTGTTGTCGATCACCAAAGATAGCCAAGATAAACGCAAACGACTCGTGCAGCTCGAAGCCAAAGGCAAGGTGATGCAAGATCAAGCCGCCGATATACCGTCGCAAATTCGTTGTCGCTTCCCAAGCATTAACGAACAACAAGCACTGCAACTGATTGAATTACTCGATTTAGTAAATAGTGACCTCAATTAACAAAAATTATTTGAAAGTGAATTTGGATTACACTGCTTTTTAATAAAACTAGATGCGCTATAGTGTTCAAAACTCATCAATACGGACACCATCATGAAAGCATTTGGATACACTACAGCAACCCCAACGTTATCGGACTCATCACTACAAGCGATTGAATTACCTGATCCCGTTGCCACAGGTCACGACATTCTTGTAGCCGTAGAAGCAATTTCAGTAAACCCCGTTGATACTAAAATTCGCGCTAATGTGTCACCAGACATTGGCTACAAAGTTATTGGCTGGGATGCCGTGGGGACGGTTAAAGCTGTTGGCGACAAGGTTTCATTATTTAATGTCGGTGATCGTGTGTTTTATGCTGGCGACTTAACGCGCCAAGGTAGTAATGCTGAGCTGCAACTTGTTGATGAACGCATTGTCGGTCTTGCACCAACAAGCCTGAGTAATAGTGAAGCAGCCGCCCTGCCCTTAACCAGTATTACGGCATGGGAGTTATTGTTTGACCGCTTACAGATTGAAAAATCTAAGAACAATAAGCCAGCCTCTGTATTAGTAATAGGTGCCGCCGGTGGTGTAGGCTCAATTTTAGTGCAGCTTGCCAAACAGCTTACCAATTTAACGGTTGTTGGTACCGCCGCACGAAAAGAAAGCGCCAACTGGCTTAAAGATTTAGGAGTTGATCATGTTCTTGATCATAGTAAAAACCTGAACGAGCAACGTCTTGCGGCCGACCTGAATGAATTTGATTACGTAGTGAGCTTAACGCACACCGACCAACATCTTGATAGCATTATGGAAGTGATCAAGCCACAAGGTAAATTGGCACTGATCGACGACCCTGCAAGCTTTGATATTTTAAAGTTAAAGCGTAAAAGTATTTCGTTGCATTGGGAATTTATGTATACCCGCTCAATGTTTCAAACCGATGATATGATTGCCCAGCATCAGCTTCTTTCAGAGCTCGCGACCTTAGTTGATAACGGCACAATCAAAACAACATTGGGTGAGCATTTAGGTAAGATAAACGTAGCAAACCTTATTAAAGCCCATAGAATTTTAGAGTCTCATAAAGCTCGCGGAAAGCTTGTGTTGGAAGGGTTTGAGTAACGAGGAATAAGTTGCGAGGTGCGAGGTGCGAGGGGAAAGTTAGCGAGATTAAAGTTGCGAAAAACGAGTTGCGAGATGCGAGAAACGAGAAACGAGAGTAAAGAAGCGAGCTGCGAGAAGCGATTTCACATCGCGTTTTATTCTTGTATCGCCCCTCCCCCACCCATGTCGCGGCATAAAGCCGCTGCTACCTGTAGGCGTCACGCTTGCTTGGCGCGCGAAACAAAAAATTAAGATTCAAGTTACGAGATACGAGCATGTAGCAGCGATTTCACATCGCGTACTTCCTCGTTCAATAATACAAGCACGCATCATTAAAGTGCATTACTGCACTTACCTTTCACTATTTTAGTGCCTGTTTTTAGGGACGCCCTTACCACCGAATATTAACCGATTGATTTTTAATACATTTAAATTTAATAAAGGTTTGGCACAGATCTTCCAATAGTGAGTATGAACTGGCACTAACAAGGAGACTAACGTGACTAACTTCTTTCACACTCTTTATCTACTTTGGCGATTAGACATCAGCACATGGCATATGCATGAAGCAAACGATCCGCATAATGTCGCTGATTTGGAGCGTCGCTATGTTAAATAATGACCCCGCATTTATTGAAGCGCTTAAAAAAATTTCGGTTCATCAACTGACAATCACTGAAGCGTCTGAGCAGTACGACATTCCTAAGCGTGTGTTATACAAAGCCGCACGACAGCAACAAGTTAAACAGAACAAACAAAAAGCGTATTTAATTGCCACTCAGAAGCGCCTTCAACAAAGTCTACGTAATGTAGAAATGGAGTTAGCTAGCTTCAGCTAAATAACTTCTGTATGGTTAAAATACATGCACAATAATGATGGATTAAGTATGCACGCAGTAGAAGTAAACTTTGATGGCTTAGTGGGGCCTACTCACAATTACGCGGGATTATCGTATGGCAATGTCGCTTCACTAAGTCACGCCTCTTCGCATTCGAACCCCAAAGAGGCCGTGCTACAAGGCCTTGAAAAAATGAAGGCAATGCACGAGTTAGGGCTAGAACAAGGTATTTTTGCACCCCATGCTCGCCCCGACATTAATGTGTTAAAGCGTTTAGGCTTTACAGGCAGCGATAGTCAAATTATTGAAAAAGCATTTAAAGCCGACCCTGTTTTACTGCGAGCTTGTTACAGTGCATCGGCCATGTGGACAGCCAATGCTGGCACTATTTCGCCTTCAGTCGATACGCTTGATGGCAAAGTGCACTTTACGGCTGCTAACTTAAATAACAAATTTCACCGCTCGCTAGAGCCCGTTACAACTACGGCTTTATTAAAAGCCATGTTTAACGATGAGCGTTACTTTAGCCATCATGCGCACTTGCCTGATCAAGGTTTTTTTGGTGATGAAGGCGCCGCAAATCATAATCGATTATGCGATAGTCATGCAGATTCAGGGCTTGAGATCTTTGTTTATGGTGCAAGTAGTTTTAATAGCGCCTTGCCAAAGCCCGTTAAATTTCCTGCAAGACAATCTCTTGAAGCTTCGCAAGCAATTGCCCGTTTACATCAGCTAAAGCCAGAAAATCAATTATTTATTCAACAAAATCCTGATGTGATAGACCAAGGTGTCTTTCATAATGATGTAATCGCTGTGGCCAATGGCAATGTACTTTTATGCCACGAACAAGCGTTTTTGCATCAAGCTGATACGCTAAAACAGATTAAACAAGCTTACCTAGGCAACAAGCCGCTACATATTATTGAAGTGCCAACCAATAAAGTGAGCATTACAGATGCTGTAGGCAGCTATTTATTTAATAGCCAATTAATTACCTTAAGTGATGACAGCATGATGCTGGTTGCACCTAAAGAATGTCAGCGTAATCAAGCTGTTCACGATTACATTCAAGAAATGATTTTGGCAGATAACCCAGTTCAGCAAGTGCGCTTTTTTGACTTGCGCCAAAGCATGCAAAATGGCGGTGGCCCTGCTTGTTTACGCTTGCGTGTAGCGCTCAACACTGACGAACTCGCAGCGGTCAATCCGGGTGTACGATTCAGCGAAGAAAAATATAACCAATTAGTAAGTTGGGCGAATAAGCATTACCGTGACTCTTTAAGTAGTGACGACTTTGCCGATCCAATGCTTTTAACCGAAAGCTATCAAGCACTTGATGAGTTAACCAACTTACTTAATTTAGGCTCTGTGTATCCATTTCAACAAGAATAAATAATGAAAATTAAAGCTGTACACTCTATTAAAGGGGTGTCTAAATCACTCAATAGTTTACTGATTGATAGCGTTGCCAGTGGCGCATCAATCGGCTTTATTGCCCCGCTATCATTACAGTCAGCACATGACTACTGGCAAGGGGTCGATGGCGATTTAGCAACGCCTTACCGTAGGCTTTATCTGGCCCTTGATGGTGATACGGTGATTGGCTCAGTGCAGCTTTCTTTGTGCGCTAAAGCCAATGGCACTCACCGCGGCGAGGTAGAAAAGCTCATGGTACACAGCGAATATCAAGGCAAAGGAATTGCAAAACAATTGATGAATAGCCTAGAAACCGACGCCCGTATCTTAGGAATTCAATTACTCGTACTTGATACCCGCCAAGGTGACACTGCTTCATATTTGTATCGAAAACTCGATTATATTGAAGCTGGCACGATTCCTGGTTTTGCGAAAAGTTCCTCCGGTGAATTTGACGCAACGGTGTATTTTTATAAGCAAGTCGCCTAGATCTGCTTTTATAGCCAATTGATATAATCATAAAGTCGACTAATAAAAATCTTTAAACGTACTAAACTAGTGCTGCGGATTTTTATTAGGAGCGATAAATGGCGCTATCAATACAGCAACGGGTACTCTTTCTAGCCCTACTTCCCCCCCTACTCATTGCAATTATGCTGACACTCTACAACTATGTGCAGTCAAAACACAGTGGTGCGCAAACCGTTGAAAGTTTTGCTACACAAATGGAAAACGACCGAAAGGCCGAAGTCAGTAACTATCAAAAAATTGCCATGAGTTCGATTGCTCATCTCATCGCACAAGATGATGGCTCTAATACTGAACAATTGCAAAACCAAGCAAAAAATATTTTGCGTAATTTGCGTTTTGATGATGCTGGCGATACAGGTTATGTGTTTGTTTATGATGTAAAAGGTGTCAATATTGCCCATGGAGTTAACGCCTCACTTGAGGGTAAAAACCTTTATGATTTTAAAGATCCTAATGGGGTTTATCTGATACGAGAGCTGATTGATGCTGCGAAGAAAGGCGGTGGTTATGTGCAGTATTCTTGGAAAAATACCAACGGCAGTGTAAACCCTAAACTCGGCTATGCCGCTTTGGTACCAAAATGGAATTGGGTGCTCGGAACCGGCTTTTGGATCAGTGGCCTTGAGCAACAAGTTGCAGTAACAGAACAACGGGTTAATGAAGGTATCGATAATGCCTTTATAAACACAGTTATCGCTTCAATATTCGCAGTTGCAATTACCGCAGCGATTGCAGTGGTGGTATCGCGCAGTATTACTAGCCCACTGCAAACAACCGTACTCGCAATGAACGATATATCACAAGGTGATGGCGATTTAACCCAGCGTTTAATGGTGAAACGAGACGATGAGCTTGGCAAGCTTGGCAGCTCGTTTAACCGCTTTGCTGATGACGTTGGTAAAATGGTTATTGATATACGCCAATCATCGCAATCGATGAATCAAGCGTCACACAAACTCAACGAGCTACTTGCTAACATGCACGCAGGTATTAATCGCCAACATGAAGAAAGTGAGCAAGTTGCAACCGCAATAAACGAAATGTCGGCGGCGTCAATGGAAGTTGCCCGCAGCGCCCAAGAGGCCTCAACCGCTGCTGAACATGCCGATCATTTAGTAAAACAAGCTAACAATCAATTACTGATTGCTATAAAGGTGATTAATGGCCTTGCCAAACAAGTTGATGAAGGGGCTAATGCGGTGGATCAGCTTAATCAACAATCGAGTCAAATTGGTAGTGTGCTTGATGTGATCAGAAACATTGCCGAGCAAACTAATCTACTGGCACTGAACGCGGCTATTGAATCTGCCCGAGCAGGTGAAGCGGGTCGTGGTTTTGCAGTGGTGGCTGATGAAGTGCGAACTCTAGCAAAACGCACGCAAGATAGTACTCATGAAATAGAGGCAATGATTGAGCAAGTACAGCAAGGAACAACAACTGTAAATAGCATTATGCAGTCAATTAAATCTGGCAGTGCAACCAGTGTTAATGAGGCAGGCGAAGTCGAAAAAGCGCTTAATGAAGTACTGCTTTCGGTTAACACCATCACATCACAAAATGCACAAATTGCCACAGCCGCTGAAGAGCAAACGTCAGTGTCTGAAGCGATTAATCAAAACATGACGACCATTGTCGATATTGCTAACAAAACCGCTAATGATACCGATGTAGCAACGTCATACATGCATGAACTAACAGACACGGCAACGCAGTTAGAACAAAATGTAAGCCGTTATAAAACCTAATAACTGATTGATGGTTAGGCAGGCATTGCAGCCTGCTTAACAAAAATCATTGGTCTTTTGTAAGTTCTTTAACCAATCGAACAAATCATTATCGTAGCGCTTTAGACGCTGTTGATGTTTGTCATTAAGGCTATAAAAAGGCGCAATACAAATATACTTTTCGCCCATAATAAGTACTAAGCGCAAACCAAAAAATGAGTAATGGTGAATAAACTGCACTTGTCTTGCATGCATATGACGGCATTGTCCAAATAAATTACGGTAATGCACACCATGGCGACACACCGTTAAATTGCGCTTTGAATTAAACACCAACAGCGCTAATAGTAATGAAACAGTGCACAGTAAAAAACTAAAAAGTAAGCTGCTCACTTCTGATGAGCTATAAATGAATCCCACAAATAAGATTACGTTAAATGCAGCTAACAGTGCCCATCCCCTAAACTCAAAGCGCTTTTCTAAATCAATGACCTTCATTTTTGTTCCTAGATTTTTATTTTTTGCGATGGTGTCAGCAAAATGTGGAAGAAAAATGGATTTACCTAAAAGCACGCTAAATTAGCATTTATTTTATTCTCACTTTCAGCTTGTTACATAAAAGGTACAAAGGTGTTAATCGAAACTTATCATTAGCAATTCAAGTTACATTAAGTTTTAGTTATTACACTATTAGTAAATTTTTAGAACACAAAGGGAAGAAATGATGAACTTTAAAACTACATTACTTAGCAGCGCCGTTTTATTTGCACTTGTTGGTTGTGGCTCAGATGACGATAAGAACGATTCAGTTGATCCTCAGCCGCAAACTGCACAGTTCACGTTAGGTGTGTCTGATGCACCAGTGACAGGTTTAAAAGCTGTAAATGTTGTGTTTGATTCAATCACATTGAAAACCCAAGGTGGTGAAGAGTTCACTTTTGAGACCCGTGAAGATGATGATGAAACCATGCCTGAAATGGTTAATTTATTAGACTACACAGGTGATGATGTATTTTCTTTATTAGAAGATGAAGAAGTAGCTGCGGGTGAATATCAATGGATCCGTGCAGATGTCATCAATGGTGACACAAACGATTTAACCATGACTTCGCATGTTGTTTACGAAGATGACAGCATTGCACCACTGGTTGTTAAACGTAAAGGCAACGATGGTATCGGTGAAATTCAACTTGATGGTTTTACCCTAAACCAAGCTGGTAACGAGTTTGTTATTGAATTTGACCTTAAAAAGTCACTAGTTGATCCACAAAATAGTGATGAGATCTTCTTAAAACCACGCGGTGTTCGCTTAGAAAACCTTGCTGAATCTGAAGATATCGAAGGCACTGTAAGCGATGTACTTATCGCTAACTGTGAAACTGATAATATCGATATCGCACTAGAAGATGGCTCATTCGGTCATGCTGTTTACTTATATAGCAGCGATGTTGAAATGCCAATGGACAACTATGAGGTTAACGAAGATGAAACACCATTAGATGCACCTCTTGCAACGGCGGATGTTGTTTTCGATAGCGAAGATAACCAATACGAATTTGAACTTGCGTTCATTCAACCAGGTGATTATCAACTTGCTTATACCTGTGCAGCGCACATCGATGACGTAGAAACGCAAGACGAAGCATTTACGCTTTATCAAGTAAAACCAATTACAGTAACATCGGGTGAAGACTTAGACGTGTCTTTCACTGTTTCTGAATAATATTGGCATACCCCATCAAAAGCCCGCACTGTGTGCGGGCTTTTTGTTGTTTATAGTGTATCGTAACGAATAATCACTTCGGATATCTGATCTACCACTTTATCCGCACCGGTTTTAATGTCTTCCATGATCATGCTGACTTCTTCAACATTTTGCTGAGACTCACCAGACAGAGCTTCAATTTCTTCGATAAGAGCCGTCATTTTTGCTGCGATTTCTTGCGTCTTACCAATTAAGCCTGATATTTCACTGGTCGACACAGAAGTACGTTGCGACAAATTTCTTACTTCATCGGCAACCACCGCAAAGCCGCGACCATGCTCCCCGGCTCTGGCAGCTTCAATCGCTGCATTTAAGGCAAGTAAGTTTGTTTGCTCTGCGATGCTATTAATGGTTGTTACAATTTCACCTATTTGTGATGACTGCTGCGCTAACACATCCGACAGTTCACGAGTTTGATGAACTTGCTCGCTCACTTTTTTTGATGACGCAACACTGCTTAAAATTCGTTGCTTACCATTGGTCACGACTTGCGAGGTTTCTTCAGACGTGTGGCCGGCATTTTCAGCTGCATGTTTAACTTCTTCGGTGCTGTTAACTCTGGCAGTGACATCAGATGCAAACTTAATGATCTGCGTCACTTTACCCTGTTTATTAAAAATAGGGTTATAGGTTGCCTCTAAGTAAAGCGGGCTGCCATCACGTTTTTTACGAGAAAATTGCCCAGAGAAAATGCGCCCGTTAGCAAGCTCTTGCCAAAAGTTGGGGTTCTTTTGATAAAAGTCGTCATAACAAAACAGTTTGTGATGCTGACCTTGAATTTCAGCAAGACTGTAACCTACAACATTTAAGAAATTATCATTTGCAGAAATAATATGACCATCCGGCGTAAAGCGGATCATCGCGGTGCTTTTATTAACGGCATCATAGATTGCCGACATTTCATCAAGTTTTTCGACTTCTTTAGTAATTTCTGAAGCGAACTTAATTGCACAGCGCACCTTGCCATCATCACCGCGTACCGGAAAGTAGGTTGCACGCAGCCAAATATTTTCGCCGGCACCATTTATGCGCGAGAAAACCCCTGACTTTGCTTGGCCTCTAGCAATATCTTGCCAAAACGTTTGATACTCTTTTGAGCTGCTATATTCAGGCGCACAAAACTTACTATGATGCTGACCAATAATATCGCCAGCTTGCACTTTCATTGTTTTACAAAACAAATCATTGGCTTCGAGAACAGTTCCATCTGGTGTAAATTCGATATAAGCAATATTTTCTCTGATCCCAGCTAAATATTGCTGACTTTTATCAACATCATGCTGCAAGGCATCAATGAGTTGATCTTTATTTTTACTAAACCACATTGAAACACCAGTTATTAGGGTAGTTAAATAAATATTAGCTCAGTAGCACAAGAAATAGAATTACAAAATGGTTCTTTTTTCTTAATGATTAACAGGTTAACCAACTGCCAGTTCTAACACTCAAGCGCTTTCTTCTTAAACATTGAGCAAATATATAATATTATAAGCTTTACCCAAACAGCCTAGGCTTTGTTATGACATCGCGTATTCTCAAATCGATTTTCTACTCATCTTTTCTATTAGGCTCTGCCGTATTTTTGCAAGGCTGCCAAGAACAACCTCAATCTGATCATATTGCCGTCACTGGCGGACTCATCCAAGGGCAAAAAGAGGGGCGTTTTATTGCCTACAAAGGCATTCCGTATGCTGCACCTCCGGTGGGAGAGTTACGCTGGCGAGCACCAGAGCCTGTGCCTAAGTGGCAAGATGTAAAAGTACTTAACGATTATGCGCCTGACTGTATGCAAAAACCATTTGCAGCCGATGCAGCACCGCTTACAACAACCCCTTCGGAAGATTGCCTTTATTTAAATGTATTTAAACCCACTAAACACAGCGATACCCCTTACCCTGTTGTGGTATGGATACACGGTGGTGGCTTTGTAAATGGTGGCGCATCACCCGCTGTTTATTCAGGTGAGAGCTTTGCTAAACAAGGGGTTATTTTTGTTAGCTTTAATTATCGCCTAGGCCGATTTGGCTTTTTTGCGCACCCTGCTCTTAGTCGTTTTGAGAACGATGCACTGGGCAATTACGCTTTAATGGATCAAATTGCGGCCCTTGAATGGGTGAAACAAAATATCGCTCAATTTGGTGGTGATGCTGCAAAAGTAACGCTAATGGGTGAATCTGCAGGGGGCGCATCGGTACATGCGATGATGCAAACCCCTGCTGCTAATGGCTTATTCCAGCAAGCGATTATTATGTCAGCAGGCGGACGAGAGCTTTTTAAGCAGTTGCCTCTAACTAGTGATGATGACACCGTATTAAGCGCCGAAAAAATTGGCGAAAACTTTGCCAAGCAACACACCATTTTAGGCAGTGATGAAAATGCCCTTGCTGCACTACGTGAGTTATCTGCCGAAGACGTGGTTGATGACCTAAATCTGAGCACATTAAACCGACAAAATGATGTTGAACCTACGTACGTTGGCGGGCCAATTATTGATGGCACCATCATCAATTCGGCGACTGAAGCGCGCTTGAGTAAAGGCACATTTAGCTATGTTGCGACCATGGTTGGCACAGCAGATATGGATTTAGGCTTTGCTAATTTTGCTTCTAAAGAGGCGTTATTCGCAAGTTTTGCTCCACACAGTACACAAGCAAAAATGACTTACGATGCAAGCGGCGAAACGCCATTGCCTTTACTCAATTACCAAGTTGGTCAAGATGCTTTAATGCAAGAGCCTGCAAGGTTCGTTGCAAAACGTGTGACAGATATGGGGAAAGATGCCTTTTTGTATCGTTTTGGTTATGTGGCGCAAACCTTAGATAAACCTGGTGCAGAGCACGCCAGCGAAATTCCATACTTTTTTAATACTGTGGCAGCGAAATATGGTCATGTCACCACTGAGCAAGATAAGCAAGCCGCTAAAATAATGCACCGTTATGTGACGAATTTTATTAAATTAGGCACACCCAATGGCCCAGGTTTACCGACTTGGCAAGCATATAAAAATGATGAATCTTATATACTGCAAATGAGTAAATCAGGGACTGCAGAGTTTTTACCGGATCCCTTACAAGCTCGGTTAAACATCACAGAAACAAAAGCTGAAAAACAATAATCAAATAAGGCGCTTAATATAAGCGCCTTATTTTTATCCTTGCTGCTGAATATACTCAAGCGCTGTCATCTTGTGATATGTCACATTAGGATGAAATACGTGAGTAGGATCTGGGTCTACTACTTCAATTGGCGTGCCTTGACTGCGTGCAATATCGAGTGCCATTTGGGTAATATTGACGCTAAACGAGGTGCCAATAAAGACGATTTTATCGGCATCAAGCATGCGCTGTTGCGCCTCAGAGATTCGATAAAGCTCAGTGTAGTATTCGTCAAATAACAACACGTAAGGCTTAAACGACTCGTTGAGCTTGGGGCTTTCATTATTAATATTGAACACCTCAAGCAAGGAGTTGTGGAGGTTGTCTTCGTTGACATTATCCCACGGCGCGTTAAAAGCCATCACATCGTCACCTTGATGGTGAAATAGTGTCATTTGATCTAAGCGACCATGAATAGCAATAAAATCGGTGTTACCTGCTTTGCCATCAAGGCCATCGATATTTTGCGTAATGAGATTTTTATCACTCAACCAATGATGCACTTCATTGGGACCGTGATGGCGATAGGTTGCAAAGCGATGATAATACCAAGCTAAAAATTCGCGGGGATTATTTTCGTACATAGCACGCGTTGCCATTTCCATCGGCGTATAATTTTTGCTGCCAATGGTCCAATAACCATCCTCGCCACGAAAGGTCGGTATACCGCTAGCGGCACTCACTCCCGCCCCTGTAATATAGAGTGTATTCATAGAGATAACTTTACCTTGTAACCAAGTGCATCGGCTGTCACTTGTTGATTATTATCCATACCACCAAGACGATACAAACTTCCTTGGTGCTCTAATAAACCTCGATGATCCATGCTCGCGGTACCGGCTTTTGGCATCACTTGCCACGTGTTTTTATCAACATCAAAGCGCCAAACATGATCACTCGCTGGCGCTGGTTTACCATCGTACCCCATACCATTGTAGTTATATGGGTTATCAGAGCCGCCCATCATATAAATGTCGCCATTAAAACTGGTTGCTGCCATACGGTAATGGGCAACACCTGTTGGGTGTGGCACGGTACGCCAATCTATCTTTAATGGGTTATCAGCATCAATCGTACCTTTTAAGCACTGTGCAACCGCAGCGAAAGAACGGCGTTTATCAGCATTCGCCTGTGTTTTAACGCCATCACATACCAATATAGTGTTTCCACTAATTGCCGCCGCTTGGCCAAACACCGGTTGACCTAAAAATGGCGAAGCCTGTTGCCAAGTATCCGTTTGCGTATCATACACTTGTACTAAGTTAACATTGCCATCGTTATGCCAACCACTGACTAAATAGATATAACGCTGCTGGTACGAAAGCGCCACGCTGTCATCCACCGGCACTGGCATATTGGCCAGTTGCGTATATGAATTAGAGAGCACATCATAGCGATATACATCGGGTGTAGAGATTTCTTGATGATCGGCGCTAACGGTATACCCACCAAATACATAGGCATGTTGACCCACACCCACCGCAGTACTCGCCAAGCGGCCACTAAGAGGCAACGTACTTGGTACGGCTTTAGCTGCTTGCCACGCCTTATCGCCCACTTTAAGGACCCACACTTTATTGTGAACATCTGTATGTGCTTTGCCTGAGCTCAAGCCCATAAAGCTTAAAAAGTATGCTTGTTCATCAATAACAACTTTGGCTACAGCGTTGTTCGCGACGGGTTCAGGTAAGGCAGGTATGGTTGCAAGTGCAATAGAAAATAACAGGCTCATAAATTAAATAGGTAACTTAACACATCGCTAAAGAATACCATTTTATGAGCCTGAAGAAAGGCTCGCTATTAGTAAGCAATACTAATACGTTGATTTAAATGAGCTGCCGATTGTGCTTCATCAAGCATCGCTTTAGCATAATCAGTGACTGATATTTTGCTTTCGCCGTTTGCATCAGTAAAGAAGCTGTCGCCACCAACACGGTACGGGCCTTCTGACTCACCTGGGTAAATGACCGCAGCTGGTGATACAAAAGTCCAAGCTGTATCTGCTGTTGATGCTCTAAATACATCAAGTGCTTCACCTTGAGCTATGGCTTCTGCTTTGTATTCAGCAGGAAAGTCTGGGCTTGATACCAGTGTTACACCAGGTGCCACTTCTAAGCTACCTGCACCACCCACCCATAAAATGCGTGTGCCTGTACCTGCAAGCGCGTTTAATAATTGCTTTGCTGTGTTTGCAACAATTTCATGGTTACCTAAAGCACGACCACCAATTGCCGCAATAACAACATCACTACCTGTAGCTGCAGTTGCGATATCGTCTTTTGTTAAATCAAATTCAGTCACAGTAACGTTATCTTGAGTTACTTTACTTACGTCTCTAACTAATGCATTTACTTGATGACCACGTGCGATTGCTTCTGAAGTAATGTGGCTGCCAATCCAACCTGTTGCGCCAATAACTGCTAATTTCATGAGGAATTCTCCGTTGTTTGTTTCAATGATTGCAGTTTACTTGTTCACTAATTACTGATAAATACACTAAATAGATACACATTGTTTCACTTTAAGATACCAATGGATAAACTCAATTCAATTACTAGCTTTGTCGAAGTTGCCCGTACAGGCAGTTTTACTCAGGCTGCAGAGCATTTAGGTTTAAGCCGATTACAAGTTTCTAGGCATATTCAAGATATAGAAAAGTGGCTAAATTTAAGATTGTTTCATCGTACAACACGCAAAGTAAGTTTAACCCTTCAAGGCGAAGAAGCCCTTAGCTATTGCCAGCAAATATTAAATCAAGTATCTGATTTACAAAGCCGAGCGCATAGCCATAACAACGAATTAGTGGGTACTATTCGCGTTGCCTCACCGATTGGGCTTGGCCAACATAAACTGTTTGATGCCATTAAAGAGTTTACCAAACGCCATCCACAGACGCGCTTTGAACTGTTACTTTCAGATAGTTTATCGCAGCTGGTTGATGACCGCGTTGATATCGCTTTGCGCTACATCCACCAGCCTGACGAAGGTCTTATTGCCCGTAAGCTAATGTATATCGCAACCGCCGTATGTGCTTCTAACGATTATTTAGCTGCGAACCCACCGATTAATGAGCCGAGTGAATTATCTGTTCACAATTGCCTTGTTCATAACAAACACACTATTTGGCAATTTCAACACGACGACAACACACAAAAAGTCACGGTTAAGGGCAACATTGTTGCCAACGATATGGGCGTACTTTTAAAAGCAGCAAAACAAGGAATCGGGGTAGCTCACCTACCATGTGATCTCGCCAATGACTATTTGGCATCAGGTGAGCTTGTAAAAGTACTGCCAGAGCACACTACTATGGGCTCTCACTTATGGGCGGTGTATTTATCGCGTAACTTCCAACAAAATGTGGTGAGAGCGTTCATCGACTTTTTAGCAGAGCACTGGCAACACGATATTTTATAATCTAAACCTGCTGCAAATACGTATAGGCTATAAAAAGGAGCCGAAATGCAGCACTTAGATCATGAAATATCACGCATCATAGAGATGGCGTGGGAAGACAGAACCCCGTTTGAAGCAATAAACCAACAGTTTGGATTAAACGAAAAAAACGTTATCGCGCTAATGCGTGAGCAATTAACACCTTCGAGTTTTAAACTTTGGCGAAAACGCGCAGCGGGTAGGCAAACCAAACACTTAAAACTACGCCATCCAGATATATCCCGTGGTTATTGTAAAACCCAATATAAACATAGATAGTTTACTCGGCTTAAACCTAGTATGAAAAAGATTACTGATTCAGTTGATTAGCAAATTGCCCTACTGCATCAACCACTTGCTGGGCACCGTGCTGTATGTCTTCCATCACTTGACCAGACTCATTTGATAAAGACACGCCTTGCTCAGCTTTCACCTTACCTTGCTCAATAACCTTTACTGTATTTTGCGTAAGTGACTGATTATTATTTACCACTTCAACAATTTCTTCGGTGGCTTTTGAGGTTCTTGAAGCAAGCTGTCTGACTTCATCAGCAACCACCGCAAAACCTCGACCTTGCTCACCGGCACGAGCGGCTTCAATTGCTGCGTTTAGCGCCAGCAAGTTCGTTTGCTCCGCAATGCTACTTATACTTTGCACAATGGCTGCAATTTGCTGTGACTGTTTATCAAGGGCTGAAATCTCTTGGGCTGCTTGCTCCATCTGCTGGGCTAATTCATTCATCACCGTCATGGTGTTTTGTAACACCTCAGCCCCTTGTTGAGCGAGTCTATCAGTCTCTGTTGATGTGCCATACGCAATTTCGGCCGCTTGGGAAATTGCCTGTTCACGATTAACTTGCTCAGTGATCACAGTGGCAAACTTCATCACTTTGTAAAGCTCACCAAAATCATTTGAAATGGGGTTGTATGAAGCTTCAAGCCACACTTCATTGCCATGACGGTCAACACGTTTAAAGCGATCAACAACAAACTCACCACGCTTTAAGCGCTGCCAAAACTTCTCATACTCAGCTGACTCAGCAAGTTCAGGCTCACAAAACATACTATGGTGCTTACCTACTATCTCTTCTTTTTTATAACCCATGCTCTCTAAAAACGGTTCATTTGCGTTAATAACCTTACCCTCTAAGTCAAACTCAATAACCGCCATCGAGCGATAGATGGCATTTATAGTGTCGCGCTGTTCACGAGAAGTAGAAATTGCATCGGTAAGCACAGTGCCGTAAATAGCAAAGTAATTAAGTTCGCCTTGCTCTGTGTGTACCGGGTGTGCAATCAAACGGAGCCACTCAAGCTTGCCATCATAGCGAGTTATTTGTAAGTGCCCTACTCCATGCTGCTGATTTTCAATGGCGTTTTTTAAGTCTTTAAATTGGTCAGTATTTAGAGATTGTTCAGTAATAATATCTTGGAAGGGCGAGTCAATTAGCTGGTTGTGCGAGTAGCCTAATTCATCTAAAAAGTTCTGGTTAATATAAGCCATCGTGCCATCAGCACGCAGCCTAAGCACCAACATCTCTTCATCAATACCCGAAGTGAGATCTTTTAGCGGATAAAGCTCAGCTTTTAACGCATCAATTTCAGCTTGTAAGGATTTACTAAACCACATAAAACGCCCTGATTTTTTATTAACGTGTTGTTGTTCATAAAATTGTAGAACAATTAACGCAGGGCGCTACTTTAAAATAAGGAAAAAGAATTAAGAAAAGTAATTTAACTAAGAAACTTGAGAGGTCAATTTAACGTATTTCTCAGCCAGCTCATCTAAAGTTTCACGATGATTTGGATCTGGCTTAATGCAATCAATAGGACACACACTAACACATGTAGGGTTATCGTAATGCCCAACACACTCAGTGCATTTATTTGGGTCTATTTGATATATCTTCGCGCCCATATAAATAGCTTCATTCGGGCACTCTGGATCACACATATCACAGTTAATACATTTGTTATTGATGAGTAATGCCATATCTATGTTTTTCCTATAAAAACTCTTTATTTACTAGGGCTGTAGTACGATTAAGTCTCAAAAAATAAAGCTCAATAAAACTCGATTAGCTCAATAAAACTCGTTGAGGTTCAGCTCCCGTAACACAAAAATGTAACACAAAAAAATAAGTTACATTTTCAAAAATCTTAAAATTTGTTACCAGACGAACCTATTTTATCATTCTTGCTGACATGTGTATGCACATCTCTCAAATAACACTAACTTACTGTTAATAAATAGGTTTTAATTAAATGAGTAAATTTTTGAATGAGGTAACTATGGATGAGTACTCGAAGGCACAAGAAAAATGGAAAGCAATCGAAGCACCTTTTACAGCAACCACTCTCAGATCTTGTGTTACAGCTGCAAAGTCAATAATAAACTACCGATTAAATGAGCATAAAAACTCAAAAAGCAGTAAGTCTCCAGAAAAGCGCATGACTAAATATGAGCCGAGCAATAACTTGCGGATTGTTATTAACGTAAATGGGAATGTTTCTATTTATGCGCACTTCCCAAGAAACCCTGGTTTAAAAGGTCAAAAGCTTGGTGAGTTTCCTCAACTCCAATTAGATGTAGCTCGACAAAAGGCTAATAATATTAAAAATGATACTTTCGATGAGTTCAGTATAGAGTATGTATTTAGGGCATTTGAGCAGCAACTTAAAGACAGAACCAAGAGAAACCCAGAGGGGTTCCGAGAAAATTCGTGCAATACCTATTTAGCGAGAGTTAAGAAGTTAAGGTCCTATTTCAAAATCGATGGACCATTTTCAAATCTAACTGCAGGTGAGTTAGAAACTATTTTAGATGAGATTATCGAAAAAGAATCTAAAGGGTATGCAAACGAGCTATATGCAGCTATGAAAAATATATGGCGCTTTGCTGCAAACAAGTATAATTACGGTCAAAACCCACTGCTCAACATTGATAAAAGCTACGTAACTAAAGCAGCTGGCCTACCCTCACCTTGTAATGCATATACCGATATAGATTCAATTGCAGAGCTGTGGATTAACTTAGAGAACTGTCGAAGTATTCACCAAAAGAATATTGTTAGATTTATGATTCTAACAGGTGTCAGACCTATAAATGCAAGATTACTTCGGTGGGAGTGGTTCGACTCACCTACTTTTCCAACACTTATTACATTTCCAGCCGATGCTATGAAGGGAAAAAAAGAGTTTAAGTTACCTGTTAGTAAAGAAATGAGGGCCATTTTTTTAGAGCAGCATAATTGGATGCAACAAAATAAAAACAAGTGCAATGATGAATTTGTTTTTTTGCGGCCAACGAACCCCAAATTACCATTCGCCAAAAGGTCAGTTGATAAAATAATAAAGGACTATAGCCCCATAGATGCTATAAAAGGCAATGTTGAAAAAATCAATGTAAAAGGAAGTAATGGGGCTTTCTGCACAATGTGCAGAAGTTTTGCGAAATCTAATATCAAAGATATTCTAATCAAAAGTGGTTATCGAAAATTAGAAGCAGAGGCAATCTCACGTTCGCTTCTTCATCATATAAGAAAAACAGATGACCCTAATGGTGAGAGCTATGATAAGTCTGATGAGCTATATCAAACAGATACAAAACTAAAGTTTGATGCACTAAAACTACACATCTACAGCATTATGTCTAAGGTCAAATTATTGAGTGCTCAACCACTTCGGGAAACTCGTTTAGAAAAAGAGCAAGCTGAAAGAAAAGTAGCTAATAATGCTAAAGATAAAATTCGCTTAAAAATTCGCTCCAAATACAATAAAAGCGAATATTCGCAGTTTATGAGCCGCTATATTGGAAATAATACAATTAAAAATTTAATACTGACCAATGTTGGGCGAACTCAAGTAGAGCAATATCTTGATGAGCTGGGCTTGTAGTTGTAATTTACCAAATAAAGAGCCACAAAACTATGTAAGTGGCTCTAATTTAAAGTGTTATGATTCAAATAAAATTTATTAACTTACATCAGCTTTATTGGCATATTTAAAAGCTAATACAGACTCTTTGGAGTAAGTAACATTTTTATGCGAGTAACGAAATACAACAAGTATATCTCTATTTTTATGCTCTTTAGCATATCGCTTAAATGTTGATGTACCTATATTTAGAATCTTAGCAGCTTCTGCTGCCCTTATTTCTTCAGTCATTTAAAACCTAATAATTATAAGCTAAAAACAATGCCTAAATATGCCTTTTTAAAGCAAATCTAAACCACTCTCGTATTTGAACTGTATACCTCGAGAAAAAGGTTACATTTAAAAAACTACTGTGTATACAAGTAATTACGATACCAATCGGAAGCTGGTGATTATTAATGGAAAAAAAATAAATTTACGAATAAAGCAATACTGGTCAGATCAGTTTGAAGTTAAAATATTAAGCAAAATCAGTTCAAACGCACATTATTTAACCTTTTTTGATTTATAAAAAGAGTTACATCATACATAATGATGGGTTGGCTTTAATTTCCACCATATTTACTGCTCACCCCACAAAAAATAGATGGAAAAAAAACGAACCGAAAGGTTCACAAGTTCTCTTAACGTGACTGAAGAAAGTTGTTGGGTTAGTCAAAATAACGCTTCTTACGAATTTACCTCATCTTCGGTTATGCACATAAATTACTCTCAAAAAGCAAAGCCACTATCAAGATAAGTCCTTTTTTCAAAACACTCCTCACTGGTACAAAACGCCGCATTCTGCTGCAATTTTGGAGCGCAGCGGACAATTTTTCCAACAGCAGTGCTTTATTAGCTTTTCTTTGTTTTGCACTTTTTAGTCTTTAACCAATTTTGGTCAATATCTATTCTAGATAGTGAAATATTGTAATTTAGCGCCCGCAGAGTTTTTAAAGAATTCTTTAATGTCACCTTTGAGAAAAATGGGAGCTCTTTCGGTATATCTTTGGTTGTAGCAATTGCATAAACCACCCTATACTCACTTGGATCAGGCCTTGGTTTTGGGTCAGCCAATTTGATTGATGCTGGCAATTTGGGGTTCAACTTTTCTCTGTAATCAGAGTCTTTTATAAACGCTTCCGCTGCAACAAACCCTTGAGAGAATAAGTGACTTAGTGTGCTCGAGCTTCTGTATAACTTGACATGAACAAATTCATTTCCACCCTTTATCAAATCACAGTGCTCTAACTTGTCATATGGGCCACCAATCTGAATATTCTTTTTATCCATCAAGCAAAAAACGCTGTTTGCCTTTGCAACCTGCTCGTTGTAGTCGCCCTCGTCGTCATGAGAATATATGGGAAAAGTGAATGGATGAATGTCAATATCGCTGAGGTAGTCATCCACTGCTGATACAAAATCACAGTTTACTTTGTACCATACTCCATTTCTTAAAATATAATGATCGTTTCCAAATTTAATTTCAGCATACAAGCAGCGGTAGACAGGCCAACTTTTAATAGACTGATACTCATTGTTGTTTAAGTGAACAACGTTACTCTTCATTAACTCAACTGTGGGGGGAACATCATTCAGGTATGCTATATAGTCATCGAAAGATAAAACCACATGTCGGAGAGTTTTCTGATACATATCAAATGAATAGCCGATTTGACCTTCCCAGTCTACTATTTCTGGCTCCCCTAACCAGAAATTAGCAACATTGTTACTACTCAAGTATTGATCTAGTTCCAAATCTAGTATTTCAATCTCGTCATAATCCCGAACCCTATTGATATTTTCTACCCAGCTAAATTTATCTGGAAGATTAGAACGATATTGCTTGATGGACTTTGAAAGAATCGCGGGTATATCTGAAAGGTTAGTTTCTACTGCTATTGTCAGAGCATCCCTGCCAGTTACATGACTACCAAACTCTTTTACAAGTGATGTGCCTGTTACCGCATAAAGCATCTCCATCTCAGAATCCAGATGAAGATTAAATATATCTACATCCCGTGTGCTTTGAGTTCTTGAATTCAATGGATTGTGGTCATAACTGGCTTTGTCTAGGCTTCTAAGTTTGTCAGGATCTACCGAGTTCAGCGTCACTTTTAGACCGAAATCACGCTCAATAGACTCTTGTTTTAAAAGGTGAAAACCAGTGCCAAAAGACAGTACAAATGTAGCTCCTGATATTCTTACAACAAATACAGCCCCTACATTTGAAGATGTACCGAATTCAGACGCATTAACTTGGGCATCTGTTGTAAACAATCTAGTCCAAGGAGGAGAATTTTTTGGTGGCTGCTTTTTGATGTAAAGACGGGCTGATTCAGTTTCTGGTAAGTAGAGCTCAATAGGTTGCTTAGTATTTTCTAACTTTATAACATCAGAGTCTGGCTTGCTCCCATCTCTCGCCAAGTAGATAGAAAGTTTTTCTTTTCTGTTTTGCTTTACTTTTTCCATAACTCCCTTCCCGGATAAGTAAGATTAAACTAGTACTCTCATAGATTAGACAAAATAGCTGTTTTAATTGCGTAAACTGTCCGTAATCCTTTGTTGTTTATCCTGTCGGCCTGCTGGTATAACAACTCATAATTGAACAAAAATGTGTCAGATCCGTCGGACGGCTCTATACAATTTCATAAGGTGGTAACGCTCTTTTAAGATATTAGACCTCGCCTCTTTTAGGCTTAAGCTGAGTTTACTTGCTAGAAGTTGTACTTTTTTTAACATCCTCTACTAACTTAGGTATCATTTGTTCAACAGAGGCTAGCTGAGTGCCTATGTCCAAATTACCTTTTTCTGCTATCACCTCAATATCAGAGAATAACTCTCTTAATTTGTTAGCGCTTATTTCACCACACATCCCTTTTAACGCATGCGCTATTTGACGGACCTCTTCACTATTCCCTTGTTTGTGTTGCTCTATTAGTTCCTGCACTTTAATAGGCGCTTTAACAACAAACACTTCACAAATTTTGTTTAGTAAGACTTCTTTATTTAATAATCGTGCAAGGGCTTGTTCGCGGTCCCAGAGCTTTTCTTCTTTGAGTTCATTTCCGGCAAGAGGAATTGCTTTAGATTGCCCCTCGTAGCTTGATAATGACCATTTGACGACCTTTTCTAATACTTTAACTGCCTCAATTGGCTTACTCACATAATCACTCATCCCCACAGCTAAGCATTTTTCCTTTTCACCAGCCATCGCGCTTGCGGTCATTGCAATGATAGGAATATCAATAAACGACTCTCCTGCTTTTCCTGTGCGTATTTTTTCACATACTTGATAACCATCTAAAATTGGCATTTGGCAGTCCATCAGTATGCAGTTTATTTGCTTCTCACTTGTGTTGAAGTGATTTAAAAGTTCAATTGCATCTCGTCCATTACTTGCTGTTAAAATATTTATAAGCAGCTCATCTAATGCGCCTTTAGCAACTTCAATGTTGATTTCGTTATCGTCGACAATCAATACCGTACAACCTTTTAATTGCTCAATGACATCATCTGAAAGTTCAAAGCCGCTGGTTTCAGAAAGTAGATATAATGGGTCACTTTTTGGCACTTCGTAGCCAGCTACTTGCACCAGCTCTGTTTGGGTTGCAGGCTTTGTAATTTGAGAAACTTTTGACGCCATACCTTTAGGAAGTGGGTTTCCTGGCTGATGAAGTGTTATAAACTGAGCGCTTTGGTTATTTTCGCTTAAAACTTCAATAATAGAACCTATGTTATTCGTTGTATCATCTTCATAGTCTAAGAACACGTAGTCAAAAACTTTGCTTTTATGTGCGCCAAGCTCTGCCATAGAGCATGTGCTGACAATACCGCCTAGCAAACTGATTGTCTTATCTAAAACCTCCCAAATATTTGGATTACTGCTCGCCACCAAAATGGCTTTATTCTCGTAGCATTTTACAGGAACCTGAATGCTTTCTGCATTGCAGCGAACTTTAATATTGAAGGTGAAAACACTGCCTTGGTTTAACGTTGAACTGACAGAGATGTCTCCATCCATTAATTGGCATAATTGTTTACAAATAGACAAGCCAAGTCCGGTCCCCCCAAACTTTTCTGATATTGCTGTACTTGCCTGCTGAAACGCATCAAATAATTGTCCTTGTGTACTAGACGCGATCCCTATTCCCGTATCTTGGACCTTCACTTTTAAATTGTGTGTACCTTCTGATATGCGCTCAGAACTAACAATGACTTTGATATAGCCTTTATCAGTAAATTTTATCGCATTACTGATTAAGTTATTTAAAATTTGGGTGAGTCTGAGCGGATCTGTTTTAACATTCTCACAGTTTAAGTCACTGGTATCTAAATATACATTTAACCCTTTATCAAAGGCTCTAATAGCACTCGATTCAACTAGCCTTTCAATTAGCAGTTGTAGATTGATTGTTTTAAGATTTAGATCCAATTTACCTGCTTCGATCTTTGATAAATCAAGTATGTCATTAATTAATAGATTTAAATTTGACGCACTTAGCTCCATCATTTCAACAAGGTTTCGTGATTTACCAGACAACTCTTCTCGTTTTAAAATGTTTAAAGTGCCAATGACTCCATTTAGCGGAGTACGAAGCTCATGGCTTATATTCGATATGAATGCACTTTTTATATCGCTATGCTTAATGGCATCATCTTTGGCCTCTGCAAGTGCTTGAGTACGCTTTCGAACTTTTGCTTCAAGCTCTGTGTTTAATCGCTTTACTTTTATCTCTGCATCTTTTTCTTTTGTTATATCTCTAATAATTAAAGCAAGCCCTATTAAGTTATTGTCTTCAGAAAAAACGGGGCTCACAGATATAGCGTAATGAAGCGTTGTTTCGCCAAATTGTTCAGATAATTCATCTTTAATTTGTGATTTAGAGCTTTGAATATCAGTTACGTAGGTGTGGATGGGTAATTTTGAAAGAAACTCAACATCTTTGGATTGCTTTCCTAATGCTGTCACTTTAGAAATTGATAACAAACGCTCCGCCGTATTATTTACACTTGTTAACTCACCCTCTAGATTTAACCCAACGATTGCATCGATTGACCCATCAACTATTGCAGACGCTTCTCTGCGAGCTTCTGCTAATAACTGACTTCTTGTCGCATTTCGATAAAACATGATTAATAGCACAGAGGTGAAAGCTATGACTGCAACTAAAAAACTGTATGTAATGATACGCTTCTCATTAATCAATGCCTCTATATGTTTATCAGGAACTAGAAGACTAAAGTTTATATACCCATACTTTTTACCTGGCCTCGTTTGTACCTTTTCCGAATGAACATAAAACTGTAATTCAGGGTTAAGTTTTGGTTCTATCGTATACAGCCCCTGATATTGTATTTTCTGCTTGTAAAGTTTATCCCACGTAATGTCAGGATTTAAGTCTCGTGAAAATTGATATTCTTCAATAGGATGGTAAACAAAGTCCCCCTCAGAGCTACTAATGATTAACTCAGAGTAATCGAAAACTGTTTGTTTAAGATTATTAATGAGTGAATTCGCATTTACATTCATAATTAAAAATGCATACCGCTTTCCTTTATCACTAAAGATGGGAATAGAAAAACGTAGCATTGGCTGGTAGGGAAAAACCACTTCACCAAATTCTTTATTTAAAGTAAGTGGCGACATGTAAATTTGACTCGTTTCGAGCTGAGAGCTTGGTAAAAAGTATGGCTCACCACTTTTAGCCTGCAATGAGTAATCAGGCACAGCTTCCACAGATGCGCCTACCCGTTGCACGCGTATTAACTCTTTACCTTCGGCCGTAACAGCAATAACACGGAGTTGCTCAACAGCAAGATTATTCTCCATAAAGCCAATAAATATGGTTTCTAGACGCTCTTTCCACTGGTTGTATGTAGTACCATCGTATGGATCAATTCCATCATTAAATTCAGCTCTTGGTAAACCAGATATGGGGGGAGTCGAGTATAAAAAGCGGAGATCTGATTTTGACTCAGCAATTGAACTAGTTACTATTTCTTTTAAGCGCTCTTGAGTCTCAGAAAACTCTTGATCAATTGAGCCTAAAACATCATTTTTAACGTGCCCTTCAAAAAAATAAACTGCGAATAAGCCAAAAATGCAAAACACAAAGGAAACTATTGTTAAAAATATCTTTGAACCAACAAAACTTGCACCACCTTTATCATGAATATTCATACTATGTCCGTTCAATATTTGTTCTACACCACTTTAGCAAGATAGACCTTAAAGCGTCATACTCGAGTGGCTTTGCGATATAATCATCCATTCCGGCGTCAAAACAGCGTTGCTTATCAGCACTTAATACATTAGCAGTTAAAGCAATAATTGGCGTATGTTTGAAAGCAGAAAACTCTCTGATTTTTACAGCGGCTTGGGGGCCATCTAATACTGGCATTTGCATATCCATAAAGATGATATCAAATACGCCTAGTTCACATTGTTCAACAGCTTCCTGACCATTATTTGCCATATTTATAGAGGTGATATTAAATTCATTAAGCATCGCTTCAATTACTATCTGATTAATGTCATTATCTTCAACAACAAGCGCATTGATATTAGATAAATCTATATCTTCTTTAGGTTTAGTTAATAAAACATCTTTGTGATCTAAGTCCATTGAAGATAGTGTGCGCTTTGCTAACAGAGAAAAATAAAAATGAGATCCTTCACCTAGTGCACTTTCGACTTGTAGAGGTGCTTCCATCAAATCTAATAATCTATTTGATATAGTGAGGCCCAACCCTGTACCACCAAAACGTCTTGTAATAGACGTATCTGCCTGAGAAAATGCTTCAAAAAGTGTACTCAAGTGCTCACTTGCAATCCCGATCCCTGTGTCTGATACATTAAACGTAAGCTTTACTTCATCAAGCCCAATCTCTTGTATGTTTACTGTTAACGAAACGCTTCCTCTCTCTGTGAACTTTACAGCGTTACCCAGTAAATTTATCAACACCTGCTTTAAGCGTGTTTCGTCGGCCAAAAAAGCCAGCTTTTCAACTTCCGGAGTTGTAGAGATATAAAGCTGAATATTCTTACTATCTGCTTGCTCCTGAAATAGGTGTTTTAGCTCCTCTAAAAGATAGCTTAAATCTACTGGTTCAGACTCAAGTTCAATTTTTGAAGCCTCAATTTTACTCAAATCAAGAATGTCGTTAATAATCACTAATAAGCTTGCACCTGAAGACTGTATGAGGTGTAGCATTTTGCTTTGTTCTTGTGTGAGTGTCGTGCGGCTCATCTGGCGAGCCATGCCTAAAATACCATTCATCGGTGTTCTAATTTCATGGCTCATGTTTGCTAAAAACTCTGACTTAACTTTTGTTGTATGCTCCGCGCTTTGCTTCGCTTCAGATAGGTCTTTACTTAGCTCTCTAAACTTATTAGCTGCCTTGGCTAAAATACCAATTTCGTCTTTTCGTTTTAAATCATAAATTTGTGCTTCCAAATCTCCGTCTAAGAAATGTGTGAAGCTATTTGTTAAGCGTTTAATCGCACGTGTAATTTGCAAGTGAAAGAATGCTGATAGAGAGACAATGTAAATAACAACTATCAAAGCAAGTACATTTAAAATGCTTTCTGTCATTGAAACCGTCTTTTGAGCATCCCGTTTTATTTGTTTTAGCTGAGTTAATGAATCTTCCTTTAAGCTATTCGCAAGCGTACTAAATTCAATTGCATCTCCAGCCATTACTACATTTACTAAGCTTAAATAGTTTCGATTAGCCTGAACACTTTTTGAAAAAGTATTTCGATAGCTATTAGACAAATCGATCATATTTTTAAATTTAGATTTATCTGCAACGTTTTTAGATAGCGAGTTCAGTATTTTTTCAACTTCAGCTCTTTTGGCATAATCTTTTTTTGTTAAGAATTTATAAGCATCACGATGCAGCATGTGCCATAGGTTAAGATACTCTGTGACAAACAATTTCTCATTTGTATCAGTAGCCTTAGCTTTTAAATTTTCAAGAAGTGAAACTGCATTCAAATAAACTTGGGGTAATTCTTTTTCAATTAATTCATTCCGTTGTGTAAAACGAAGTGTCAGTACTTTTAAATTAGCGCCATAACGACTTACAAGCTCCGCCATACCATTAAGATGAATTTGAATACTTTCTGCACCTTTTCCTACATTAATTTCAGCTAATCGCTTTTCAATACTGTCATAATTTACCATGATTTTTTTAAAAACGGGGGCACTACCTGATGCACCATAAACTGAAATATCCCTTTGCATCTCAACAATATCTTTATTAATTTTTAAAATATCCACAGCATAGTTGCTAATCTTACCAATGTTATTGAAAGAGTCCTCAATCGTTTTAAGCCTTTGATTCATAATCAAATAACTCGTGCTCATAGCAACTAAGACAAGCACCATTGCTAGCGACATTTTGACTGCAAGAGATTTTGAAAAAAAACTTAACAATTTACTTCCTTATGCGTTAAGTAGTTCATACCACTTATCTAAACTGTAGTCATAATTTGGCATCACAGTATTCCAAACCGCAATATTCGAAAACCGTTTAATATAACTGCCACCATCCCTTATTTCGCCTGCTTTAATAGATACTTTTCCATCTGTTCCCTTCAAGTCAGTTGATGCTTCTTGTCCTTCATACCAATAGTTCCACTCAGGTTTAGACATAAGCGGTTGGCTACGACTAGGGTTAGAAATGTAATATCCTTGCCTTGCTATAAATGCACCTGGGTAGCCAGATAACCACCAGTTCATATACTCATACGCAGCATCTTTAACATGCCCATGGGTATTTTTTGATAAACACATAACTCCATGCCATGCTCTGTAACCTTCTTTTGGCGATGCATAAGTTACTGGAATGCCTTGCCCATTTAGCGCACTGACACCTGGTGAGAACATACTTTGGATATTTACTCTTTTTGTTTTCATAAAATCAACAGATTGCGGTACTGACGTCCAAAAACCTGAAAAATGACCTTGCCGTTTCTTTTCAAATAAAATGGCAAATAATTGGTCAATCTCGGCAATAGTCATATTGCCGAAATCATTAAATTTCATTAATCCTTTAGCTTGAGCAGCTAGAGCAGCGTCAAAAATGCCTATTGTTGGTGCATTCACTAATGCTACTTTCCCTCTATTCTTTTCATCTAATAACCATGCCCAAGATTCTGTTTCGTAGGGAATACCTTTTTCAATAACATTCGTGTTATAGCCAAATGAATCGACATTATGTACATAAGGCATGAAGCTAATTAATTTGGATGGTGTTTCTCGTAACGAACCATCCGGCTGTGCGTAAAGAAGCTTATTTGGTGAATCGCCTGAACCTAACTTTGCATCCGGTACAATTTTGCCTGTCTTGGAAAGTGGGTTTATTTCATCCCAATAAACAAGTCTATCAACCTCGATTGGCTGAATAGCATCTGCTTGCCACAAAATATTAATAGAGTCAGACCATTGCTCATACAAATCAAAAGAACTAGGGTCTGCTGCTGCTTTTTGCAAAACGGCGGCACTTCCCATTGGCGAAAACTCAATGTTTATACCTAGTTCGCGCATTGCTCTTTGTCTAAGCTCTTCTTGCAACGTAACATGTGTTCCCATTACACGAAGGGTTACTTTGTTCTTTGCAAAAACATAAGGGGCTTTAAACGCAAGTGTTGATGCCGCAGCACCAACACCGAGTGTTTTTAGAAAGTCTCGACGCTTTTGGGAATGTTCCATTGTATTTCTTGGTAAGTTAACAATCTCCAAAGTATAGGCTATGTTCCTGAGGTTTCTACAAAAAGCAGTAAGAAAAGCCTAAATCAATCACAAAAACTAAGCCTAAAACAGTTTCGCCCATCACTTTTAGCCGCATAAAGCGCCTTATCTGCGCAATTAATTAGCTCATTAAAGCTCACCTTATTTTGATGCTCATAGATAACCCCACCGATACTGACTGTCGCGCGGCCACAAATAGACTTAACATGCGGGATATTAATCGTCTCAAGCTCAGTTGATATACGGTCACATATGAATTTAACACCTTCGAAGTCAGTGTATGGCAGTATGATAAGAAACTCCTCGCCACCATATCGTATTGCTATATCTTGAGGTCGTTGAATAGAACGCTCAATAACATCAGCAATTAGTTTCAGGCAAGCATCTCCTTGAGGGTGCCCGTATTGATCGTTGTATAACTTAAAGAAATCTAGATCAAGCATTAGCAAACTGAACGATTTCTTCTCTCTTGAAGTTTGTTTAAAAACATTAGCAACTTCAAGGTCTAAATAGTGCCGATTAAATAAGCCTGTCAATGGATCTTTATAGGTAAGCTCTATTAGTTTTTCTAATCGAAGCTTATTCTCTAAGTGATTTTTTGTACGATGTATCAACGTGGATGCTGTGATGGGTTTACCAATAAAATCGGTAGCTCCGGCTTCCCAGCATGCATTTTGACACTCTGTATCGTAAGTCGAAGTGATGAAAATTATTGGGATATTTTCGAATGTAGCTTTAGCCTTAAGTCGCCTACAAATATCCAGACCACTTATATCCGGTAAATTAATATCTAGTAAAATCAAATCTGGAAGTAAATCCTCACAGGCTTCTAAAACAGCCTGACCAGAAGAGTATGCATCCACGGAAAAATGATCCTCTAAAATAACACCTAGACTTAACCTGACCATCTCATCATCATCAACAATGAATACTTTACATTGTGATAATGGTTTTAAACTTAAGGGCATAATATTCCTTCAGCTTTACTGGTTTGAATTAGTTTATCAGCGTTGTCGAATCTCAATGGTTTACTAAGTAAATAACCTTGGCCTATTTGACAGCCAAGCTCTTGCAGTCGATCTTTTTGCTCTAAAGTTTCAATCCCTTCAGCCACAATTTGGAGTTTTAAAGAGTGAGCTAGTTCAATTATAGTCGTTACAATATTGAGCGCTTGCTCATCGTTAAGCATATCGCGCACAAAAGACTGATCTATTTTTAGCACATTTAGCGGGAACAACCTTAAGTATGAAAGACTGGAATACCCAGTTCCAAAGTCGTCAAGAGCAATACTGACACCCATACCAGAGATAAGTTTTAATTGACTTACAGTATAATCAAAGTTTTCAATTAAGGCCGACTCTGTCACTTCTAACTCTAAATAACGACTTGGTAATTGGGTTCTTTCAAGAATTTCGGCAACAGTATCTACAAGTTTAGTATCTGTGAATTGTTTAGCAGATATATTTACTGCTACTTTAATAGGCAGACCTTTATCAAGCCAAGTTTTCGCTGCAATACAGCTCTTTTCAAGAACTTGTTCTCCTAAGCGAAAAATAAGCCCCGTTTCTTCTGCATATTCAATAAAGTGAACAGGAGAAATAAAGCCACCTTGCCCATCTTTTAAACGAACTAAGCTTTCTACACCAATCAGTGTGTCAGTGTTTAAATCATATTTAGGTTGATAATGAACGTCGAGATCATCTTCATCTAATGCCTTTCTTAGTTTATTTCCAACCTCAAGACGCCTATTCATTTCAACCTGTAAATCATCACTAAAATAGAAGTAACTATTAGCAGATTCGTTTTTTGCTTTGTACATTGCGGAGTCTGCATGGCGAAGCATTTCTTCTACACTTGATGCATCATCAGGGTACACACTTATGCCTAAACTTGCTGAAAGAACATGCTGCTCACCACCTGACCTGAAAGGCTTACCAATAACATTAAGAACCTGATTAACCAGTGGCTCTAAACTTAAAGAATTAGCCGAGTGAGGAACAACGAGTGCAAATTCATCTCCCCCAACACGTGCGACTGTAATATCGTTACATGCGAATCGATCCAAGCTGTGACCAATATGTGCAATTATCTCATCACCGATATGGTGCCCTAAGGCATCATTAATAAACTTAAACTTATCTAGATCAAGTAACATTAAGCTTAACTTAGTGTCATTAAAAGCAGCCCTAGCAATACCCTGCGTAAGTCTATCGTGAAGTAACACTCGATTTGGTAATGATGTTAACTGGTCATGATGAGATAGATATGTCATCTGCATCGACATAGCTAAGGCTTCGCTCACATCTTGAAATACCATAACAGCGCCGCATTGATTATGGTTTTTATCAAGAATTGGAGCTGCGCTGTCTTCAACTCGATGTTCAATTCCTTGCTTACTAATCAATTGCGTATTTAAAGCCATGGCGACAGGTCTATTTTCTTTTAAAGCAACAGATAAAGGGTTAATGGACGGTATTTTAGTTGTCGCGTCGCATAACTTCATGACTTCTTCAATATGGCGACCTTTTGCTGCAGTTTGTGACCATCCTGTTAGTCTTTGTGCTACAGGGTTCATGTATACAATATTTGCGTTTTTATCAGTAGAAATAACTGCATCCGCAATCGAATCTATCGTAATTCTTAACTGCTCTTTTTCAGCAAATAGTTCTTCTTGTGTTAGCTGTAATACCTTTTCTTGCGTTCTTATTTTTATATGATTTTCAATACGAATTCGACAAAGTCTGAGGTTTAGCGGTTTAGAAATAAAGTCTATCGCGCCTAAAGATAAGGCTTTTTCTTCAATCGCAGGATCGCTGTGAGACGTAATAACAACAGTTCTAATATGTGCCAAAATAGGCTTTTGCTGTATCACTTCTAAAATGTCAAAACCGCTGACTTTAGGCATTTCTAAATCAAGAATCAAAATGTCTGGTCTAATTTTTTCAATCAGCAGTATTGCTTCAGAGCTGTTGTTAGAAGTTGAAATATCTCCAATTCCTTCTAAAGCATGCTCCAGCTGTAAGGTATTAATTTCTTCATCATCAATGATTAGAACACTGCAATTGTCCATTTAGGGTTCCCCTCAATACTTTGTACCTACTAACAATAACGCTAAAACAGTAAATTTGCGACACACTTTTTTATTAGTCTTAAAATATTACTTTTAGTTTTTTTTAGTAGTTTTTGAGGTTGATTTACTTTGCCAGAAAACAGCATATTCAGAGCATAAGAAAATATTAAAGTCGCAATCACCTTCAACAGTTTCTAACTTAGAGCTAAAGAAATTAAAGAAAGAAGCAGATTTCACAAAGTCTTCGCTCAAAACAGAGCTTTACAATATTAGGTTAACTCCTTTTGAGTCAGAGATTTATTAGCAAAAAGTCAACTTTATAGAATAGAGTCAATCCCACCAGTTTGCTTTGGTTTGCTTTAGGTATCTTCGAGTCACCTTTAGTTATATTCGTTTTGAGGAATAAACTAGCAAGAATTTACAGTTAAATCTGGGCGAAGTCTTAAATACATATAAAACAGGCCTTATTGGAATTTGAACACAAAAAAGCCCACTGATGTGGGCTTTGGTAAGGACATTAACTAAAACTAACGAGAATTTGATTACCAACTTTTTGTATTAGCTGAGAAAGTTTTGCTCAAATCTAAATTGACAGTCACCGATTAAAAACGGGTAACGGTCAGATCTAGTGCAAACTATTTCTTATTTGATGTGTATTTTCTTTTCAAAATTTCTTTGATCAGATAATAAATAGCAGCGAATAAGATGATTGTTGTTACACCTGCCCAAAATGGTATCCACCACATCTCTTCCTTCACTAACCTAAAAGTCTGTATTATCACTGATACCTGCATCATCAAATCCCCAGTCCGTCGCACCATGGTCGTCATCAAACGTTATGATCCCGCCTTCATCCGATAACATGAAGCTATGGTCTGTGTGGTTTACATGACATTCATCGGTACTTGATATTGAATCTGACAAAGCTAAGTTGTCATTAATATCTATTAGCGATACAGGCTCTATGAGGGGCTCTGAAATATCACTTTCATCTAAAAGCACGCAAGCAGTTGCTGCAGTCATATCTATCTGCGCTGAGAGGTTCAAAGGGTTGGTCAGTATGTCATCACATACATCAATTGGGGTTATTTCTGTGTCTATATCTTCTTCAATAAATGGCTCTACAGAACAATGGCCGAATAGTTTTAAACTTAGTAAGTCTGTCATAATTGCACCTTAATTTTCGTTTTGGCGCTATTTGACTTTAAGAATTTAAAACTCATTTGCAAACATATTTTTATAAAAACTTTTATCGACTAAAAAGTTTTCAAAGATAAAAAGTGTTGACTGCTTTTATCTATGGCTTTGCTTCTCGTGCAGCGCTAAACACCAGCCTTTTTACGGTTTAATCACAGCTAATGCTGTGCAGGCAAACCATCTTATCTATCTCATAATTCGTTCTCCTTGGCTCTTTGTAGAGCTTGTTCATTAATAAAAGCAAAGATACTCACCCCGCTACAATTCGAGATTGTGTATCTGTTTATTGTCAACGAGATAATCGTACACGCATTATCAAAGATTAATAAAAGTAGATTATGCAGAAAGTGTTATGGTGTTAATTACAAAGCGAAGCGTCATCTCGCATCAAAGCAACCGCTTTGACTGCAATAAAAGCAGTTGTGAAACAACTCAATAAATCGCGTAGTAAGAATAATTGCGAAGCCAATTTTCGAGCGCAGCAGCGCATGTCCGACTGTGGCGGACTAACCCCGCTTTTGTTTTTGTGGAGCAAAAATTTACTGTGAAATAGCGAAGCAATGAAACAGTAAACCTAAAAGTGAGGACACGAACGACTGCCTGCTTTACAAGCAACATGATTTATCAATGCGCAGACTGGCATGGCAAAAGGGGGGTTAGTGCGGCGCAAGCCGGACATGCGCTAAGCGTCAACCCTAGAAGCGAACGCTTCGTGGAGCTAGCTCGTTGACGAATGTCAACATGAGAGCTGGCGTGGGTTGTAAGCGTTTAATCGCAAAGTGAAACCTTTGCGATTAATGAAGTGAAACTTCATATTTAGTTTATCTATAAGTATTTTCATTAGGTGCACGGAAGCGAATGCTTCTCCTAATGAAAAACCGATAATTCATTGCTATGTTTGCAAAATTCGTATCACTCAAACCTTCATATCTCCAAGTAAACAAATCACGATGGAGATAAAAATGACGATAGATAAAGATACTTCAGGTATTACCAACAGTAATGTATATCTGCCCTACTTTGACATCGATATGCATTACAAAAAATATAAAAACCGACGACAACAAGGCCAGGTAAAACTAGAGTGGACAATAAAACATGCAATGCGGTTTGGATTTGTATCAGCGATTGTATGTGCAGAAGTATGGCAAACAAGTAGAGCAAAAACCTTAGAGTTTTTAAACAAGCTCGTCGATATGGGGTTACTTCAAGCAGCTAAAACAATTCGTGCGGCAGATGGTCGCGTCTATGTATTATCATACGTAGGCGCACAATACGCGCGAGAGTTAACACAAATAGACTTCCCTTTTCGCTCAACATCAGAGCCAATACACCAAGTGAATCAAAATTCTATTATGCATGACAGCATTTTAAGCTTAGTTCTTGTGCTTGGTATTCAGAATAGTAATACAGACGGTACACCCAACCCGCTCTGGAAAGCCTATTTGACTGAATTAGAGTTTAAACGCCTTTTTCCATCAAATGATGTAAAAAACATTGATGCGCTAGTATTACTAAACAATAGCGAGGTCGCTGCAATTGAAATAGAGCACTCATTCAAACGAAAACAACAGCATGAACAAAGCATTCTAAAATTTAAAACTGCACTATTTGGTGAGCAGATATTATATGACAAAGTCTTTCTCATAGTAGCATCAGCAAAAATTCAGCAAGACACCCAACGCTTCTACAAGCAGCTACTCAGTGAAATGCCAACACGGTATGACAAAAAGTCAAAACAGCCACTTCTTACAGAAAGTGAAGCGGAGATACTGAAAGAACAAATAATTATTAGAACCAAGTTTATTAACTTGATTAATGATAAGTTTTATTGAAACTGTTACTTGGCGATATACAGAACATTCCGCTTTAGAAAAATTACCTTAATGAAGCACTACTAATGCTATTTTAGCAAATTCGTTTCTGCCCCGAAAATGAGTTAACGCAAATAATCTAAAGATCTATTTTTCAGAAATAGCTAAACATTGAGAATGGCTTTAAATAAGATTTAATTTATTTCCATGCCCTTTAGTATGCGCATATATTCAAGAAAATGAGCAACGAGCGCATTTTCTTTTTTCTGTGTATGTTTAGTGACAATAAAAATATTATAGTTGGCAATGCATTACGTTATTTGTTAAAAATAGATTTATTAATAGATGCGCGTAACATCGTCAGAAATATGCGCGACGGGCACACTATAAAATTGTTAGCACTCTGTGGAGAGTTATGTGATTAGTAGAATATTTCACCCTATTGGACAGGGAGCTTTTTACGCTGAGCTACACAGTGGCTTTAATATTGTTTATGATTGCGGTAACTGGAAAAAAACAACCTTATCAGGACATGTCGTTGGTCAGAGTTTTACAGCTGATGATGTAATAGATATTTTATTTATTTCACATTTTGACTGGGACCATATATCTCGAATAGATACACTCCGGGATACAGTA
Organism: Pseudoalteromonas sp. CH_XMU1449-3; assembly: GCF_037027245.1. Taxonomy (NCBI): domain Bacteria; kingdom Pseudomonadati; phylum Pseudomonadota; class Gammaproteobacteria; order Alteromonadales; family Pseudoalteromonadaceae; genus Pseudoalteromonas; species Pseudoalteromonas sp. CH_XMU1449-3. The sequence goes on along the minus strand of NZ_JAYMDY010000010.1, from coordinate 108,927 downwards.
AAACAGATCAAATGTGTGATTATGCCACTTCTGCATGATGATGAAAAAATATTCATTACTAATATTCATCGTGTTCTAGGGTTTTCATCGAGCACGCTAGTCAACAAGCCCCATAAGTTTTTCGGTGAAGATGTGAGGATTGTTTATGTTGAGTCTTCTGAAAAACAAGAGACGTTGAACGACGATATTCGAGAAATTGACAATATTAGTTCGTCAAGTATAAAAAGTGGTACCCAGATTTCACTTGGACATAGTGATTATAGCTGGATATTCATTCCTTTTAACATAGAAAACCTCAGTAGATCACGATTGTTTGAAAAAGGCATAGTTTCCGCAGGTTTTGATTTGGATAAATTAAGGAATGATCCAAGCTATACAATAAATAAAATAAAAACAACAACTGAAAAAAATAAGATAAAGAAAATATACAATTCAATTAGAGGAAAAATAAACCAAAACTCAATGATAGTTTACTCAGGTTGTCATGAATCGATTGACGCTATCACTCATTGGTCTCATAAAGATATTAACGGATATTGTTATCCATACTATAGGTTTGAAGATGAAGGAACCATTTCCTGTATCTATACAGGAGACGTCGATTTAAACGTCGTGAACTTAGAGTTAGTTTTTAAAAAATATTGGAAATATGTTGGCACAGTACAGATACCACATCATGGTTCCGTAAAAGATTTTGATTCTACGTTCATGACTAAGCCTAGATTATTTTGCCCAATATCTTACGGAAAAACAAACACCTACGGCCACCCATCTTTAAATGTTATTAGTCAAATAAAGTCAAAAGGATGCATTCCATTAAATGTAACCGAAGACTTGGATGCTGGCGCTATTCAAATTATTGAATTTTTTTAGTGCTAACAAGTTGCTGCACTCGGAAAAATTACTCGCTACGCTCCCAATTTTCCGGTGAGCAAAGCTTTATATTTTAAGGAGACTCCGTGGCATATAGAAATAATGATTGGGAATTTCTACTCAGGGGTAATCCTAATGATCTATGGTCCTTATCAAAATCTCAAAGTAGTCACTATTTTCATATTTACGATGTGCCAGATCATTTATTAGATTGCGAAGTGAATGATTACCGCATGAAAACCATTTACTGTAATAACGAAACAGATTTGGAAGTAGTGTGGCAGATCGGATATGAGTTGATCTCACTTTTCAATGGTGCAGCTAGGTTCTTAGATGTTAATTTCAGAAAGATGGAAATTGAAAGGCTTTGGCATAAAGAACAAGACGCTGAATATAGGGCGAATAAGAAACTTATTGGTATGCTTGGGAAGCCTAGCTTGCCACTCCATAGAATCGAAGAGGAAATGAACCGCACAAAGGGTGATGACAGGTTGGCTTTTTTAAAGCTTGCCACGGAGAATGAAGACATCTATCTATTGTTGAAGTTATTTGATCTGGAGCCAAGCTGGATTAATAATTATAAAATTTTGGAAACAGTTGAGTCTTTAGCGAAGAGAGAAGAAATTGATTTAGATGTATGTAAATCAACACGAAAGTCATTTACTAATGTTGCAAACAATTTCTCTATTTCTGGCTTTGATTCAAGGCATGGGTTTAAGCAAATAGTAAAAGAGAATAAGACACCTGTAATGAATTTAGATGATTCAAATGTTTTCATACGAGATATTGCTAAGTCCTACGTGATAAAAAAATATAACAAGTCAAGCCAGAAGGACGCCAGCGGAGCTTGAAGCGTTATGCAACAAGAAGAAGGAAATTACATAGATGCAGTACTTAGATGTAAATGTTAAGACAGCGATAATCGTTCATGGATACGATGAAAATAATAATGAAATTGCAAAAGCGGTGAATGAAGAGCAATACGTAGCAAAGTTGGTTGCAGTAGAGAAGCTGCGGTCTGTTAGTGGCAATATCTTTTAGTTACTGGGTTGCATGGCCGTATGATGTTCTGGGAGTATGACTAGTTAATCGACTCCATTCGGAAAAAACTGGAAGCGGTAGGTGCATCAGTCACATAACAAGCAGCGACAGACAACGCTACGCTCTTTTTGTGTTACTTGCTGACGCTCAAACACTAACACAAAAAAGATTCCGCGCTGGGTGTTACCAATGTCTTTCTTTTATACAGAGCCGTCCTTCGCCTCTAACTCATTATGTCCTGCTTCGAGTTAGTCGGATCTGGGCTTGCACATTTAGCCCAAAATAAGTTGGAGTAAATCATCTAATTACAGCTTTGTGCGAAGTAGGCATTCAAAGTATTAATACATAAATAATCAATTCTGCTTATGAATAAAATGGGCTTCTTGTTGAAACTTTCATAAAAATTTAAGTCACTAATTTCATTGCTTTTTTATACTTATTCTCGTAATGTAATTCTATCTATTTTCATGTAATTAAATTCTCAGTTATTGGGTAGCCTAAATAATTGTAATTTCTTTTGGCTATGTGTAAGTTATCAATAATTAAATTATTAATAACCGTACTTTGATAATTTCGAAAATTGACATATTGATTGTTAACGGAAATTCTTGGTAATACCCCGTTAGAACAAAAAATCGTACATTGCTAATCTCTAACTCTAAAAGGATTCATATGGAACAGAGTAAACTGGAATTGGTTCCTGTAAAAATGCAGGAAGTTGATAATATAAGTATGGGTGTTTTACCAAATGGTGAAACTTTTTTATCTTTACAGGGTTTAGCTAGATTTTGTGGGGTTGCACCAAGTGCGATTATCCAATTGTCGCAAGATTGGCAAAAAGGTGAAGCTCAAACAAAAAGTCGTGGAAAACAACTTGCACAACTAATATCCGAGTGGACTGATTCAGATGAAATACCTGTAAGTTTATATGTAGAAATTGAAAATAGTTATGCTATATCTAGTGTAACCCACGCAGTTCCTGAATCGATAGTAATGGCAATTACTGACTATTATGCCCACTACGCTCAAACAACTAAACAAGAAGCGATTACAAACTATCGTAAAGCGGCTAAGTTAGGGCTAAGAAAGTATATTTATGATCGTTTAGATTATAATGAAGAAGATTTAATTAATGAAAGTTGGAAGCTACTCCAAGAAAGAATATTAAATAATGAAAGCCCTAAAGGGTATTTCACAATGTTTGATGAAGCTACAACTATTATCGCTTCACTTATCAGAAATAATATTGCCGTAGATGATTCAATTATGCCTGATGGCAGCTTGGGCATTCACTGGGCTAAATATTGGAAAGCACAAGGGTTAGAACATAGATTTGGAGCTAGGATTAAAATACATCACAAGTTTCCAGAGTCATACCGACAGTTAGATCCAGAAATAAACGCATACCCGAATGAAGCTTTATCTACTTTTAGAACATGGTTTCAAGACACTTATTTACCCCAAAAATACCCTAACTATGTAAAAGGCAAAATCAAAGATAAGAGTAAAATATCTCTTTTATTAGAAGCTGTTTTACCTCCTTCTTTAGAATCAAAAGCTCTGCCTCAGTAGTTACAACAAATTGCTTAAACGGACAAACAGCTGGCTTTTGCTCTCTCCTCGCTGATTTTAGCCAGCTATATTATTACCGCTTTGCAAAGCATTAGTCGCTCTAATTTTGAAGGTGAATCTTGTCTAATAACAGTACTACAAAAACTTTAAGTTCTGATAAACGCAAACAATTGTTTAAAGGGAAAGAAAAAAAGGCATTAGCTCAAGCTTTAGATATACGAAAATTTGAAATTGATCTTTATTGGAAGAGGGCAACTTATTTTTGGGCTTTTATTGCTGCGACATTTGCAGGCTTTATAGCGATTCAATCATCCACTTCGGCAAATAAAACTGATATGTCAGTCATTTTGAGTTGTCTTGGAGTTGTTTTTTCGTTTGCATGGTTTTGTGTAAATCGAGGAAGTAAATATTGGCAGGAGAACTGGGAAAAGCATGTTGATTTATTAGAAGATGAAGTCACAGGTCCGCTATATAAGGTGGTATTATCAAGGAACCCCGATGGTACTAAAGCTGATAAGGCTCGGGATTTATTAACCGGACCTTCTCCACTGTCAGTCTCAAAAATAAATCAATTAATTAGCTTGTATGTGACAGTTTTATGGTGTTCATTGTTAGTATATTCACTGCCCGAATTTTCTTTCTCTAAGCAAATTGACTGGTTTTATGTTGTAATTGTTGGTTTTAGTATCATCGCGTGTGGTCTGTTTGTATTCTTAGGGAGGTCGTATGGTGGCGGTTATTATCACAACGCAAGCTTAAGAAAATCGAGGGTTAACCCGAGCAACTAACAAGCTGATTTGGCACATGTGGAATTTTGGGTTTGCAATGGTTTTGTGTTTACGTAGTAGTGCAGAGGTGTTTGTAGACTATGCCTCACTACTTAACAGTGCGTTTTCTCCCATTAGAGAATTTAATGCGAAAGTAGCCTAATTACAGCCAACAACCAAAAACGTTTCTGTCCATTGACGAGTTATAAATATAACTCGCCTTTGTCCAAAAAAAATTAGCCTAATTGCTCAAAAGGTCTTCTTCGAACGAACAGCGGACATTGAAAATTTTCTTCTGATAGGGTTTTTATATACAGAATTTACGACTTTCCTCTATATTCAGGAAAATGAGCAGTTTTCTGATATTTACCGCCAGATCACTGTGCCAAATATAAAAATATTTTTGTTAACTAGTAAAAGGTTAGCTAATTTGATAAAACTTAGTAATCAGAAAAGTGAGCTGTTGTTTGCTAGAAATCTGCGCGATTTCTCACTATTAAAATAATTATGTTTACTCGTTCATATGGAGATGTAATGAAGTCTAGAGATTTAAAAACTATTCATGACTTAATTGTCAGTGATTACAAAATTGAACCAATAGGAAATGGCAAGTTTATTCACTCTTTTAAGCCTGCAACAACAAATACTGTTTACCAATTTGAAGCAAATGGGACGCCAGAGGTTGAAGAGGGAGAACGATATAATATTGGCTATTATGATGATGAACATGGTAACAAAATAATTGAAACATCATGTTTATCAAAAAATACTGAAGTCAACCCCAGACTTAGCTACTTATATGCAACGAAATTATCTGAAGGGAAGCATGAAGTAAATAAAGGTAAAAATGATGATCGTGTTAGTCACACAGCTAAGGATGGCTATTATTGGGGTAAAAAATATGCTTGGCGCGAGTTTGGTTTAGCAATATCTAAAGATGCTTTTTTTGCATATTTAAAAGAAATAAACCATCCTAAAGTTGAATGTATTACTCGAAATCCAGATATGGGATTTAGTAATAGTGGTGAGCCTTCAACAGCGTATAAAGAAGAAGGCTTAGCTGATGCTATAAATGCTTTAATTTCTTCAGCGGTTAAAGTAACTAAAGTTCGGTTTAAGTCTCCTTTATATTCTAAGCAATTTGTAATTAAAGGCATAGAAGCTATTACGGATAAAAAGTAGACATAACAAGCAACTAAATGCAGACTCGGTATACAGTCACGCTGTTTAGTTGGGCGTTACCGAATGAATACTCTAAAGCGCTTTTGTCCTAAAAAGTCGACCATATCGTCAATAACTCGACCAAAAACTTCATTAAAAAAAGCGCCCATTGGGCGCTGAGTATTACAAGTACTTCTCTCTTAAGCTCGATTCTACATAGCCTAAAACTTCTGCAAATATGAATGCGATTATAAGTCGTGCATATCCATCGATACCCGAGAATAAGTAACTTGATGCAGCTTTGTAGATGGAAAAATAGTCCACGACCCAAAATCCAACCGCAATAACTACAGATATATAAATTACATTCACAATAACTCGAACTAAATCTAGAACGAACTTTAAGCGTAATGTCTTCACACAGTTTCTCCTGTTTTATGTACTGTGCAAATACATAAGTTTGCTATGAGGAAATTTATACTTAATGAAAGTGACTAAGACCACCTACTTCATTACATTGATTTTTAGACTGAAACAAGTTCTTAAAAAGAAAAAGGGTTAGCCGCATATGGGTAGTAAAGCCCATGACTCAACATACCTATAACTAAACTTAAAAAGGTGAATTATATTGATTCTGTTAATAGTAGTTTTAGTCACTTTTCTACTAATAGAACTCATAGGCTTGAGTTAGAAAAATGCAGAAGCTTCACGCTTATATTTAACCGCGAAAATCATTTACGCTACATCTGCAATCAAAGGATAATAAAGTAAAACCCGATTAGATAATGAACAAACTTTAATGATTGAGGGTTTAGCAACCCTCAATCATTTATTTTAACTTAAATTTAACCACCACAGGCAGGCGCATTAATACCTGAGCAATCTTTGATTGTAACCGTTCCTGTTCTGATAGGGATAAAATAGTTGAAATTTTTTATGGTAATATTAATACTATTTGCTTGAGAAATAGTACCTACTCTAATTCTCAAATCAGCTAGCTCCTTTGCATTTTTAGGAATTATATTTCCATTCTCATCTACAACTTCATTTATTGTTGCTTCAATTTTAATTGGCTGCGAAAGTAATTTAAGAGACACTTTGATATGCCCTCCTGATGACAGCGGTATAATAAACTGATCTGGAATATCAGTTTTAATCAAACCAAAAGCTTTACCAATTGAGATCAAACTTGCTTCAGCTGTTCTCATTGAAGAATAAATACTGTCATTTAGCTGAGAGTTAATTTCAGATTTGCAAAATGCACAATTTACAAATGACCACGCATTTTCAATACCAGTGCTTCCACCAGTTTGTATCTCTATATTTTGGGCGCTTGCATGTAGACTTTGAATTGAACTCTTAACATCTTCTATGTATCTCTGCACTGTGCTAGAAGTTGCTGTTAAAGATGACCTAGGGGCAACCTCTGGTGGTCTTGGTGGTGGAAGTGGCGTTGACTCCAACCAAACTTTGTATGTAGAAATTTCTTTGTTATATAAATCTACAACATGAACCGTTTTAGAATTGCTTGAGCCAAGGTTTGATTTGCTAATGTTGTTCATAGCCCATGAATTTGCTTTAGATTGCCTCTCTAAGCTAGTGCACTGATAACACTCCGCTCCATTATATGTCTTAGCCTCTGAAACAGACGAACAAGCTATTAGAGTTGAACTTAATAACAGCAGCGAACTAATAAATCTCATAAATACTCCACTTAAAATTAATGATATTAGTTATCATTTGTATTCTATATTCCTTGTTGTATATATGTAAATAGTGTTTAAGCAAATTTGGTCCTAACTGAGGGAATTTTACACAAAGAGGAAGGTAGACTGACGATGTACGCAAGTATACCTATACTTTACAACTGTAAAGACATTGCAAATACATTAGTTTGGTCGATGAGAAATCTAAAGAGAAAAGCAGACACATAGTGCCTGCTTCTCTATTTTATTGCTCTGTCATTCATCTGAGTTTGCTGCAACGCATTCGTGCAACTCACACAGCTAACTCTCCCTACAGTTAACTCTTATCGCAAACCGCTTATATATGCGAGCTGACTTCCTAAAGAAGCCAAATCTAGGTCCTCCGCCAGGGTGCGGTGGTAACGACATTTGCTAAGTGATGATTGAGCGTCCTGCTTATTTCAGTCTGTCTCGCACTATTAAGTAAGAAATAAACAAGCAAAATAAGTTTATCCATTACCAGTTTAGTGAAGTGAATTTTTGTTTTTCTTATTAGCGCCACTATTTTAGTTGAGCTAGCATGTGATGGATAGTAGAAATGACATTGCTATCGCTCTAAGGCCATATAGTGAAATCATGCTAAAGTTACGATATGTTATAGTTAACTATTAGTGAAAGCCGCGAACCATATTTTTGCTCACTTTGAATTGGAGAAGTACTATGAATTTTCAGATTGAATACTTAACTTTTCTGGTCCCCCTATCAATGATGATTGGCGGCGCTATTTGGGTATATCTAGATAATAAAAAAGCGAGTGCCAACGAATAGTGTCATTGCAAGTAAGGGCATGACGCTATCTGGTAGTAATATGTTCAAGAAAAAGCGACTCTTTCGAGTCGCTTCAATTAACCATCATTTTCAATGATTGTGCTCCAATGCCACTGCGCTAATTCGAAAAACAAATCAGGCGGCAGTAGAAAGAACTGTTCAAATTCATCAGCCCAGAGCTCGCAGAAATCTTTGATTTGGTCAATGTACAAGATAAGTATGCGATACATACCGCTCCCTTCAAGATACTGACTTTCAAGACTGCTCTCTCGAGCAATTGATTTACTAACACTGACCCCGACGACTTTTCCAACATCATCACGATGGACATATATGTATTGTGAAAAGTCTAACTCAAGCCTGTCTTCGTTAGTGACATTTGCAAGCCATAGGCTCGTCGATGCGTCTTGAAAAGGTGATTTAGACTCTCTTGTGTACTTTCTGACAATTTGAAGTTTTGTTTGGCTCATATTTATCTCCTGTATGTACTTAAAGATAAACATGTTCACTGCAAGCGAATTAATACGAGTTATCGAAGTCAAATTCCAACTGACACTCATCAACAAAGCCTTCACTATCACCAGCCTCATCACTCATTAATAAGTTAGTGTTGCTGCAAAGTAGTAATAATAGTGACCTTAGAAGAGATAACTGTTCATAGCTAAAACTAATTTTGTAGCTACTCGAAAAGCAGTGAAATAACAGCTTCTCTATATCAAAATTATCTTCCGTAAAGTTTAAGTCATAAATAGCGTCATACTCTTGATAAAGGCACTGACTAACTTTCTCTAAAAAATCGGCCGCTACAGCAGCATTAAATTTGTCATTATCCATTTCATTTACTCCTGTTATTAAAATCAAAAATAAGAAGCGGCAGACAATGCAAATTTTGCATAAGTAGCTCGTATTTATTTTCGAAGACAAACTTTTTGGAGATGAATATGACTGACTCAAACGTTGTGGAACTATTTCAGAAGCGACCTGCAGTTGCTAATGATGAAGAATATATTGCTTTATATGAACAAAATGATGGCTACATATATTACGTAAGAAACTATGTAGCCCAGCAGGAGTTTATAGTCGTTAGCGATTCTTTTATGCAGGCGTTACCTGAAGAGATGCGCCCTGCTACGAACGTGTTTTTTAGTTGTAATTTCTACTTACTGAAGCAGTTCAAGCAAGATGTGCAATCGCATATTCAAAACACTGGACAATTTTTATATTTTTATCACTTGTTTGATAAATCAGTTAACGCGTTTTTTGACTCGTTATAACCTAAAGCCAGCCCTGCTGGCTTTTTACTTCAATGATTGCCACCTAAAACAGGTTGATTTCTATCCATATAAACATTAATTTTGGTTACTGCTTTAAAATTAATTAGGGCAAATACACGAAGATGGAAAACACAGAAAAAACACAAAGAATTTAAGCCAATGATTTTTATATGCTAATTGGGTAGATGAATTACATATCACAGTTAATACATTTGTTATTGATGAGTAATGCCATGACACACCTTTAAGCACGATGATGGAGTATTGCCTTTAAAAGCTAATCTAGATTTCAAAAAGCAGCGAAAATTGCAGCCGCGTAATATAGATTGCTGCGAATGAAGTTTCTTTGATCTAGATCAAGTTTAAAAGTAGTTAAGATTCTCCAAGAGCGATATTACAGAACTAATGCACTGGGATTATCTATCGAACCAAGCTATGTGATGAAATAAGTGAGGGGTTTTATGGTGACTAGATGAGTTTTCGGTATGGGCAGAGTCTTAAGGGCATAGCTCGTTTATGGACAAAAGTGCGATAGAGGATTTAATCGTAACGCTCCGCAAGCCTGTTGTAGGCGCGAAGTGGCTAAAATTTATAAATTTTAGCCAGGTAGTGAAAATAAGTATTTAGCGGCTTGTTATGTATTTTCTTTAAAAGAATACTCTTCTATTTCACTTACAGAGCGTAGGGTAATCTCTGGGAAGTCCACACAAATACGCAGGCTATAGGGAGCCTGCGTGTTTGTTTCCCAACGAGCACTAATGAGCGACTAAAGAGGTTGCTTTTAAACCACTTGCTCTGCACTACCTCTCAAGGTTTTTGGAATATAGCGAATTAATTGTTCATAACTTTGAATAGTTAAACGCTGCTTTGGGAACTCATGTAGTTGAATATTTAAGTACTCAGTTTTTGAAACTGGTTTAGCCATACGCTTCAGAAAGCCCGGAGTACTTTCTGAAAACAAACCACTTTCTAATGTAACAGCCGAGATTTCTTGCCAGGGAATAAACAGGTTTTTATGACCAAACTTAAAGGGAAAAAGCACTCTTAAATAAAGCCCCCTGTTATTTGCTGCAACCTTTAAGATTCCGTTATGTCGTATTTTACCAATATACCCACTTCCAATTCGGAAGCTTTCTTCTAAACTCCAGTCATTATTTTTTCTGTATCTTTTAGCTAAGTTTTGCCAGCCACTTTCTTTTCCTAGTCCATAACAAACTCCAAACCAACCAACTACAAAAACAACATAAAACCAGTTTGAAGTGAAAAAAGACGATAAAACTGTCTGAGAGTAGATCACATACTCTTGAACTAAAGGAGATATTTCACCTCCAATTCCCACGTAGATGAATAGAACAAAAAACGAAAGAAAAGAAATAGTCCAAATCAATCCAATAAATTTAAAAACAATCTTCATACTTTCCTTGTGTCCTAATCAGCTTGCGGGCGACATAATTTTTTATATACGAGTTTATTACAACCTATCAAATTTCATTACTCTTTAAAACTCACCAGAATTAGAGCATTTATAGTTGCTACCATTTAAACCTCCGCCTTTGATCTTAACGAGAGTTTTGTCTTCGAAATAACACGTATTCAAAGTGGACGTGAATATAGCCTCACCTCTGAAATGATTAAAACCACCATTAATGGAGGCACCATTTTCAGTCATCTGTGATATTGCAGTTACAAACTTTAATTTTCGAGACAAGTGCAGAAATCTTCCATAAGTATCAAGGCTTCGATAAGGGGCTAAAAATTGTTTGCTAAATGTTGAGGAGCCAAAACAGCAAACTGTTTTTTGTCCTTGTTTATTAGATTGTTAGGGCTACTTTTACCCAAATGGTGATTTAAAGCAACTACGTTTATACTCTTTAATTGTTATATCAGCACTGAAGAGACTTTAAGGCTTAATTTAGCTTCGCTTACTAACTCTTCTGAAAGAGCCAAGAATCTGAAGCTGATATTTAGTTCAATGTCTGCGCCCATTTGGTCTGTCCCTAGATGCATAAGAATTTGATAGTGCGAGTTACATATTTTTCTGCTTATTCGGAATGCGAAAAGGCTACAGCAATACGCAGCTTTAATTTGTTATGCAACTTCCAACCACAAATCAATATTGAATTCCTTTAGGTGTTTTTTAATTGCACCAATTAGATTAATAATTTCTTGTTCAGGCATTACTTGGGCTTTGATATAAATATCGCTATTACCCTGACCATACTTGGATATCCACTCATCGGAGAAGATGGTATCCGTATAACTTTGAATCTTAGTTTTCAGAAGTTGTTCGTGATACTCACAATCCCTTAGTGCACTTGACAATACAATAACCAAATCGACACCACCATCTTTTCTTTCTCCAACGATATCGATTTTATCTAAGTTCTCAATAGGGTCATCCATGTTCAGATTCCTTAAGTTACGTGATATTCAAGTCTTTGTGACATGCGGTTTGTCAGGCAAGAGCAAAGCAACTGGTTTTGTCAGCGCTTTTAATTTGCCTTGCTATATGCAAGTGACACAAATTTCATTATGTCATCTAGCAATATTAGTATTGCAAAGCTAATGATTAAAACAATTAAATAGTACAAATTATAAGGTGACCAACTAGCAAGTAGTGTGGCTTTATCACTATCTGATAAACAAGACTCTAAGATGCCATTTAAGCAGCGTTTTTGAGCTAAAATGAACTGCTCACTACTTCTATACGACATTCCAAACATAGTACTTGTGTAGCCTAATATGCCAAACAAGAGTCCTTTCAAAATCCTTTTATACATTGATTAGACACCCTAAACCTTCATGTGAATATAATTTTATAGTGATCTTCCCCTGAACAACTACTCCTTTATTCGATAACCCTTTACTAAAGATTCGTTTTAAATTGACTGACGGCCTCAACCACTTCTTTAGCACCTTTTTGAATATCATCGATTACACTTCCTGCGCTATTAGATAACTCTAATGCATCTTTTGCTTCTACTAGACTAGATTCAATTTGAGTTACCGCATCTTGTGTTAGTACTTTATTTTCAGTCACGACACCTATTATCTGCTCAGTAGCGGCACTCGTTCTTGAAGCAAGCTGCCTCACTTCATCAGCCACAACAGAAAAACCGCGTCCTTGCTCTCCAGCTCTTGCAGCTTCTATTGCAGCATTGAGAGCAAGAAGATTAGTTTGGTCTGCAATACCTTTAATACTATCGACCAAGTCAGCTACTTTAGCTGACTGTACATCTAATTTATTGATACCTTCACTGGCTGTTTCGAGTTTCTTAGAGAGGGCTTTCATCGTTGATATTGTTTGCTTAACAACTTCTAAACCGTTTTCTGCATCTGCGTCTGTTTGCTTTGAAATATCGTAAGCAATCTCTGCAGTCTGTGAGATTGCTTGCTCTCTTTTCATTTGTTCTGTAATGACAGTCGCGAACTTAGCAACTTTATATAAATCACCATTGTCGTCATGAATTGGATTATATGAGGCTTCAAGCCATACCTCATTACCGTGGCTATCAATCCTTTTAAAACGATCTGAAATAAAGCGCCCTTGCTTCAGCTCAGACCAAAACTGTTTATAAGCACTCGATTCAACTTCATGTGGATCACAAAACATACTATGGTGCTTTCCTAATATTTGATTTTGAGAGTACCCCATGGCTTTCAAAAAGTTATCGTTAGCATTGAGTATTATGCCATCCAGGCTAAATTCAATCACAGCAGAAGAGCGACTGAGAGCAGTAAGCATATCTTCTTTCTCTCTTGATTGAGATATAGTTCTTGTCAGTTCAGCTGAATACACGGCAAGTTCGCCATTTATTGGTTGTAAAATGCTCCTGAGCCACAGTTCACGACCTGTATTAGTTTGTAATTGTAAGGCGCCGTGCCAATGGTTTAACTTATTTATTGCCGAGAGTAATTTTTGTGTGTGGGGTTTATTAATTGATTTTTTTAGGAGCAAATCATTTAAGTTTTTACCAACTAGATCATTCGCTTGAAGGTCTAGCGCTGCTGCAAATCGCTCATTTACTTCAATGATGGTGCTATTTTTGTTCAGCAGAAAATACAACATCTCTTCTTTGAGCTCATGCTTTATATTTTCGTATTCAGCAGCCTGCTCTTTTAAATAAATATTTTCGGATAACAGTTTGCGATTAGTAAACCACATTAGGTATGTTCCTTTGGATTATGAACTCAAGATTTGAGTAATTTTTATCATAATACAAATATAATTGCTTATTAATAGTACATTTAAGATGAATGGGTACAAAGAGAAGTTAGAAACCATGTAAGTTAACTCTAAGCTCCAAACTTTGTTTTAAACAACACTTTCACACAAGTATAGTTCCGTACCTTATTGACCTAGGGTGATTTACTCGCGCGTTGATAATCTCTGATGAATTGAGGTTTTGATGTACTCATGCGTTTCCAAGTTAGTGTTTGACCCAACACTAACTTGGCTTGCGTGATGGTAACGAATGGTAAGTAACCCAGATAAGTTTCATTGCTGTGTTACGAAATACTTAAAGTGAAAATCGAGAAAAAAATGAGTAACCTCGTTGCGTCATGAGCAAGCCCTGATAAATCCTAGTATGGGATTTCAAGGCTTATCTATGGTGACCTAACTAAACTTTACTTTTTTAAAGGCAACATACGTTTTAAGGTATTATCAGCCAAAATGTAATGATGGAATAATGCAGCTGCGGCGTGCAAGCCTATTAAGTAATAACCTACTTCACCCACAGTCTCGTGTATTTCTTTGATAGTTTTAGCAAGATCTTTATTTTCACTTGCTAATGGAGGTAGCTCTAAGCCAAAAAATGGCACGGGTTTACCAGCCATACTCAATATCAGCCAACCTGCTATTGGCATTGAAATCATGAAGACATAGAGCGCTAGGTGCACAAGTTTGGCTAATGTATTTTGCCACTTTGCAGGCTCAGGTTTTATTGCAGGAGTTGAGCCTGCCAGCACACGCACCACTAACCTTACAACTACTAGAGCTAAAACAGATAAACCCAACATAAAATGCCACATTTTAAAAGCATCGCGTGTTTCAGTGCCTTTATCAAATAACTCTCGCAATTCAATACTGCCAAAAACAGTGACGATTAGAATAAACATAAGCCAGTGCAATACAATCGAGAACGAACTGTAATGAGTCGTTGTATTTTTAATCTTCATAATGCCCCTTTCGTAAAACTCGTTCAGATAACTGCTAAATTTATGGATAACAGGTAGTTATCTTGTTGTAATGATCTAAGACAAAGAACAGGTATCTATAAAGGATGAATTACTTGTTCATGGAGGTTACTGTATTAATTTAAACTTAAAATAAACTTAAGTAATTTAATTATATAAGCTTACTACTCTTTATAGCCCTCAAGATCCACCTTACATTATCGCAAGCAATACCCAGTTTATTGCCCCAACTGAAATGCATATTTACGAACAACTCTCACCATCTACTTCTATTTGAGTTCGTAGACTTTGAAATAAAACTTTCTGAACATTACAGTGAAAATTACAATCCGGTTTTTCGATTACAACAATCCTTTTATTCCATTTTAAAGATTAAAAATAATGAGCAATACTAAATGCATCAAATTATGAGAGTTAGGGTATTCAAAATGATTAAGACAGTTACTTTTGCAATGATGCACTTCGCAATCGCTTTTACAGTAACCTACTTTTTAACAGGTAGTTTTTTAATTGGTGGCTTGGTTGCTATTGTTGAGCCAGCTGTGAACACTGTTGCGTTTTACTTCCACGAAAAAGTATGGCGTAATCTAGAGGGTAAGGATATATTAAAACAAAACCCAGATGGAATAATGTTTGCCTAACGACTAACAAAAGATAAACCTAGCATTCAACGAATTACGTACTTATTCATTGGAATTCATAGCTATGGTTGTAAAAAAACCTTATTCACTGTTTTCATTAAAAAAATAAGAAATAAAATATATTCATATCTATTATTAAAATATAGTGTATAGTTTCTGCAGCTCAAATAGCGAGCTATTAATGAAAATATTTAGTACAAGTTCATCTCAGTTTCTTTTCGAATCTATTCGTCATATATGCCCTGCGACTCTTTTTCCTTCATTTCCGATTTAGTAGCTAGAAATTAAAATTTATAAATATATCGAGGTATATATGTCTAACAAGACAACTGGTTCAGTAAAGTTCTTTAACGAAACTAAAGGCTTTGGCTTTATCTCTCCAGACAATGGCAGTCAAGATGTCTTTGTTCATTTCAAGTCAATTGAAGTTGATGGGTTCAAAACTTTGCGCGAAGGCCAAAAAGTAGCTTTCAATATAGAGAAAGGGACTAAAGGTCCACAAGCAAACAACGTCACACTAGGCTAAGCAGCAACAAAAGAGGTATAACTAAAATGTACCTCTTTTTATCACGACTATTCATTTAGTTTCTTTTCTTAATTTACAAAATCCAAAATCTCTATTTTAAATCAATAGTTACTTAAGATAGAAAAAACACGAAGAGTACCGGGATTATGATGAAAAAGAAAATCAAAAAATCCAAACGCGTTGGTGACATTATCAACCATGATGGCATTAAGTATAAAGACATTCACTCTGTTAGGCGAAAAATTGAAGACATCCTAATTGAACGTGAACGTTTAAAATTACTGGAATTATAAAAATGAAAAAATCAAGAAAACCACAGAAAAGTACAAAAAGAATAAAAAAAGTAATTTCGAAGAAAAACTAGAACAACTTGTCAACGAATATCGAAAAGAAAAAGAGTATTTAGATAATTTAGTAGAAGGCAGCATTGAGTTTAATCTGCAAAAGATAAAGTGCGACTCCCTATACACAAAAGCAGAGAGATTTATTAATAAACAAAGTTAATCACTATAGTTAGTACAACCTCCTACCAAAATTAAAACCCTATTAAATCAACAAAAATTTAAAATATTCATAAAGTTCATTAATGCATCAAAAAAATATGGCTCTGTTATTGAAGCCATCCCCCCCTATTCAATCAATTTCAACAAACAAACTCTGTGTAGTATTTAGAGATAGAAGCAACCTAAAACGCGTTAATTTCAAAAACTCATTAGAAAAACACGCATTTATTTCTTGGTTACTACAAATGTAACCAAGCAGTATGTAAAAAGCGAGCATATCCATATTCCCAATAAAAACACTCATAGACTTATCTATACTGAGTTCTGTCTAGGCTAAGTTTAGTTAGTCAAACACTAGATGATGGCCACCTTTCATTAGAGCTAATACTCAAATTAGACTTGCAATTATCGCTTTTCAGCTTACACTTGTGCGCCAGGTGAGCGTACACTTGTAAGCTAAAGGCGAAAAATGAGAGCGTTATTAAATTCATTATCAAAACATTTATTGCACCATCAGTCATGGTCAGGATACTGGGAGCCGGTGGTTCAGTGCTTTAAACCCGGTTGGCGCGAAGGCTACTTTCGTGCACAAGTAAAACATGTGCAGGTGTTTGCTGAACAAAGCGTTGAGTTGATTATTGAGCCAGAAAAAACATGGCCAGTTCATCAAGCAGGCCAGCACATTGCGTTAACAATCCAAACTGATGGACGATTGCTTACGCGTGTGTTTACCATCGCAAGCGAACCACAATTGGCAAGGCAGCAGCGACAAATTCGTTTATTGATCCGCAGCCAAGAGTTCGGCGCATTTACGTCAAAGCTAACAAACTTGAGAGCAGGGCAATGGCTTAATATTTCTGAGCCTAAAGGCCAGTTTGTTATGCCAAATACCGCGCGCTCTTTAATCATGCTTGCCGGAGGCTCAGGCATTACGCCATTTATAGCCATGCTTAAATCAATACCTGCTGATAGTAAACAAACTATAACCCTGCTTTACTATGCAAAGCCGAACAGCCACTGGCTTAAAGATGAGCTTGAGCAACTAAAGCAATCACTGAGCAATTTTGATTATCACTTACTTGAGCGCAACAAAGATGGCGATGCGACGACATGGCTGACAACAAATGCGCATAAACACTGGTTAGTGTGCGGCCCAGCTGCTTTGTATAAGCAAGCAGCCGCTTTAGCTAAGCAATTAGATACGCCTATCGACAGTGAGCATTTCAGTGCAGTCCCTGCTGTTTTAGCAACCTCTGATAAGCACGAATTAACACTCACTCATCAGGGCAAAACATTCACTATTGATAACCAACAAACCTTACTGTCCCACTTACAAGCGAATAAGCAACCTGTAACAGTTGGCTGTGGTATGGGAATTTGCCATCAATGCCAATGCGTTAAAAAGCAAGGCATCGTACGTGATATTCGCACCGGTGAGCTCTCTGATAGCTCAGAGCAGTTAATTCAACTTTGTATATCGCAACCAGTCAGTGACGTGGAGTTATCAGCATGAAGACAACAAAAACAGTCAATTTTGAAAAATTAGCAGCTCAACTCGATAGTGTTAAAGCAGATGTAAAATCAAGGCTCGGTGAGCAAGACGCGAAATACATTCGCCGCGTTATTGTTTGCCAGCGAGTGTTTGAATGGAGTGGCCGAATTTTATTAATGCTAGGCTTTATTCAGCCTGTTTTATGGCTCGTGGGTGTGCTTAGTTTAGCCACAGCAAAAATCCTCGATAACATGGAAATTGGCCACAATGTGATGCATGGCCAATACGACTGGATGAATGATAAATACATAAATTCAAAGTCTTACGAGTGGGATATAGCGTGCGATGGGGCTAGTTGGAACCGCGTTCACAACTACGAGCACCACACCTATACCAATATTATTGGTAAAGATCGCGACTTCGGCTATGGATTACTGCGCTTATCGAATGACTTTCGTTGGCGGGTAAAAAACCTGTGGCAATTTGTTACTTACCTATTACTCAGTGTGCTGTTCCAATGGGGAGTGTCGTACCATGAAATGGCAGCCGAGCGGGTGTTTTTTGGCAAGAAAAAAGATGACCGCGATTACAAAGTACCGCACAGCGAACTAAAAAAGCGCTTTTTTAGTAAAGGTGCACGCCAGCTAGTGAAAGACTACCTGCTCTTTCCATTGCTTGCTGGGCCTTTATTTTTGTGGGTTTTCACAGGTAACCTAGCGGCTAATTTATTACGTAACCTATGGACCTCAACCATTATCTTTTGCGGGCACTTTACCGGCGAAGTTGAAACATTTAACCAGCAAGACTGCGAAAATGAATCGCAAGGCCAATGGTATTATCGCCAAGCGTTGGGGTCATCAAATATCAAAGGGGGTAACCTGTTTCATGTAATGACTGGGCACTTGAGCTATCAAATAGAGCATCACTTATTCCCAGATTTACCTGCAAAACGCTACCGCGAAATTGCCCCTAAGGTGCAAGCTATCTTTAAAGAGCACGGTGTTCACTACAATACCGGCGGCTTCTTTCGCCAGTACTTTTCTGTCGTAAAACGAATTGTACGCTACTCTTTTCCGTAAATAATGAACGCCAGTGCAAAGTACTGGCGTTAAATCTCATTTGATTCAGACCAAACCCGTAACTCATCGAGAATATGCAGTGCTGAGCGGCCAAAGTCAGTAAGCTCATAGGTCACCGCTATCGGGCGGGTGCTAATAACATGACGGGTGATCATCGCTCTACTTTCAAGCTCTTTTAGACGTTGGTCTATCATCTTTTTGCTTGCACCACCCAGCATACGCGTTAAATCATTAAAACGCACAGGGCCATCTTTTAAATGATAGATAATAGATCCCGTCCATTTACCGCCAATCAAACGCATGCCTTTTTCAATTGCACACGGCTCCATGCAAGCATTTAAAACTTTTTTTCTACCCTTACTATCTGTTTCTACTGAACTTTCCAAAACATCCTCGCATTTTTCAGACTAGTTACAAAAAGGTGACTGGTTGATTAAATAATCTAGGTTACTATTATACACCACAGAATACATTTTGAACACGATAAAGTAATTAGCAAACGGATACTCAACTATGAAAAACGTATTAATTCTTAACGCACATCACTATTACCCTTTTTCTGAAGGTAAGTTAAATGCTGCTTTAATCGAAAAAGCCGACGCTTTTTTTAAAGCAAAAGGCTATCAAACTCGTGTGGTTAATACACAAGACGAATTTGATGTAGAAACTGAACTTGAGAACCATCAATGGGCAGATATCGTCTTTTTGCAATCACCTATTAATTGGATGGGCATGACTTGGTCATTCAAAAAATACATGGATGAAGTGTACACCGCGGGCATGGGTGGAGCGCTTTGCCATGGTGATGGTCGCCATCAAGACAATCCAAAAGCCAATTACGGTAAAGGCGGCACCTTAAATAACACTCAATACATGATGTCGCTGACTTTAAATGCACCTGCAGAATCATTTGCAGATGCCACTGACTTTTTTGAAGGTAAAAGTGTTGATGACCTTGTTTTCCCAATGCATATGAACTTTAAGTTTTTCGGTATGCAAGGGTTACCTACTTTCGCCTGTTATGACGTGATGAAAAATGCAGACATCGAGAGCGACTTTGCGCGCTTTGAAAAACACTTAAACGAAAATTTTTAAGGAACACTCATGAGTAACGAATCTGTTTATAGCAATAAACTCCATCCGGGCAGTGCATTTCCTAGTATTAGTGCTGCACTTTTGAATGGTGAAGAGGCTGTTCTTGGTCAACCTCAACACGGTGCAAGCTGGCAGCTTGTGGTTGTTTATCGTGGTAAGCATTGCCCTTTATGTACTCGCTATTTAAATAGCCTCGAGCAGTACAAAGCTGCGCTATTAGAAACGGGTGTTGATGTAATTGCTGTTTCAGGCGATAGCAAAGAGCAGTTAGAAGCGCATTTAGAGCAGTTATCTGTGTCATTTCCACTTGCTTACGGTTTGACTTCAGAGCAAATGCAAGCATTAGGTACTTACATATCTGATCCCCGTTCACCGCAAGAAACAGATCACCCTTTCGCAGAGCCTGCACTGTTTGTGGTTAACGAGCAAGGTAATGTACATGTGGTTGATTATTCTAATAACCCATTTGTAAGACCTGATTTAGCAACCTTGGTAAGTGGACTTAACTGGATACGCGATCCAAAAAATAACTACCCAATTCGCGGTATGCATAAATAGAGAGTAGCCATGAGCAAATTTACAACTTTGCTGATTGGCTTGGTGAGCATAATGATGTGCTCACCACATGCTTTTTCAGCACAGCTTCCCCATGCACATATTGCTTCACCTAATCACTATGAAGTATTGCTAGATAACAGTGAAGTACTTGTTTTGCGTATGACTTTAGCACCAGGTGAGCAAGATAATTGGCATAAGCATAATGCTGAAACTGTCTACTTTGAGACAGGTGGTAAGGCGACCATCAGTACTAAAGAGTCACAAACAACACTCGAGATCCCCAATGGCTATGTGATGTGGCATGACGCATGGACTCATCAAGTCAAAAATGAGGGTGAAACCACCATCACTGCAATTATTGTCGAAAGGAAATAGGTAGGATCAATTATGGCATTAGAAAACCACCCAATGTGGCGCTTACCTAAGCATCACCTAGATTTAAAAAGTTCACATGACCATGTTCATTGGGTTGAATTATTTTATGACCTTATCCATGTGGTAATCATTTTTCTGCTAGGTAATTTTTTAAGCGACCACTTACATTTTAGTGGTTTTCTTACTTTTGCAGGTTTATTCATCACCGTATGGTTCGCGTGGGCTGACTCCAGCGTTTTTAACTCACTCTATGTCAGTACCGATGTAAAACATCGGCTGATCATGGCCTGCCAAATTGTCACCGCCATGGTTATGGCAGCCTCTATTCCCCATGTACTTGACAAAGGCTGGACATATTTTGCATTGGCCTATGCCGCAAACCGACTTATTACAGCGTATTTATTTCATCGCACCAATCAATTGGGGATCGAATCAACAAAATTAGCACGCACTGTGAGCCGTAACTACTTTGCTCTTGCCATTATCTTTGCGACCACAGCTTTTATGCCTGCTCCCTATCGTTATTGGGTATTTGGCACTGCGATTGCCGCTATCCAAGTTTTATATATTGCTCCAAAAATTGGTGTACTTGAAAATAAACGTTTTTTACCACGCCTTGGGCATATGTCTGAGCGCTTTGCCCTTTTACTGCTCATTGTCGTAGGCGAAGGTTTCTTTAAATTGGTGATTACTTTATCAGAAAAAGGAATTTATAAAGTCGACCCCTCTGTACTGGCTAACTTTATGTTTGGCGGTATTGCAGTATTTGTGCAATGCTGGATTTACTTTGACTTTGTTGGCAATGGTAAACCTAAGAATCAGCATAAATGGACACTCGTAAGTTGGTGGTTAGCACACCTATTTTTAATGTTATGTGCAGTTATGGTCGGCGTTGCGCTCGCCGGCGAAGTGAAAGCTGGGTTTTGGCAACCTTACCCACTTAAATATGGTGTCATTGGCTGTGTAGGGTTAGCAGGCTACTTATTGAGTTTATTGTGGATCCAGTTAATGATCGAACACCGTGTAGCCCATCGTTTTGCAACAGCTAAAGTAAGAATGTTTGGCGTTATACTCGCTTTAGTTACCATTCCCATTTTACCCCATGTGCCTTCGATCATTGGCAACTTACTTTGGGGCACAGCACTGATTTCACAAATTGCCTACCCTGTCACTCGCGCATACTTTACCCTTTCAAAAGAAGAAGCTAATTCATAACGATTAAAACACCTTTGCAAAAACGACAAAGGTGTTTTGTTATCCCTGCTGTTTTTCGCAAAGACTTTCCTAGCAATAATATCGCTATTCAATCGCCCCCTCTTTAGGGGTTGAAACAAGCATTAACGGACTCATGTCATAACTAAAGGCAATGAAAAATGCCGGTGTGAATCACATTGGCCTGCACTTTAGACGTAACGAATTACCCATCGAATGGGCATTAAAGCACATCGGCGAACATGTTTTGCCCAAGTTCCATAATTAAGGAGTTATGATGTCACAATCAATTATACCAAAACTGGGTTTTGGTACATTTAGATTACAAGAAGAAGTTGCATATCAAAGTGTGCTAACAGCTATTGAAGAGGGCTTTAGACACATCGACACCGCGCAAATTTACGGTAACGAAGAAGCTGTTGGCCGAGCGATTAAAGACAGTGGTGTTGCACGTGGTGAGTTATTTATTACCACCAAAGTATGGAATGATAAGTTAAATAAAACGGACTTTATTAACAGCGTAAAAGAAAGCCTGACTAAACTACAACTAGATTACGTCGATTTACTGCTTATTCATTGGCCAAGCCCTGCCAATGGCGAAAGCATGGATGAGTATTTAACCGAGTTACAATCAGCAAAAGAGCTTGGTTTAACGAAAAAAATTGGTGTTTCAAACTTTACCATTGCACAAATGGAAGAAGCCTTAAGTATTTTGCCAAAAGGCGCGTTATTTACCAATCAAGTAGAAGTACACCCCTACCTAACCAACCAAAAGGTACGTGATTTTTGTACGCAAAACGACATTCTCGTTACCGGCTATATGCCATTTGCGGTAGGTAAAGTACTTAAAGATCCAACCATTAAAGCGATTGCAAACAAACACAAAGTAAGCACTGCTGAAGTGGTCATTGCTTGGGAATTAGCGCATGACATGGTGACAATACCGTCATCGACCAAACGCGAAAATATGGCTACCAACTTAAAAGCCCTTTCGCTTAGCTTAAGCCAAGACGAGATTAATCAAATTGATGCCCTTAGCTGCGGCGACAGGCAAGCAAACCCGGATTTTGCTCCTGACTGGGATCATGATGAAGTAAAAACAACTCATGCTTGGCAATTTCAAGGGGCTGATAAAGCGCTCACTTTGGGATTAAAAGCTGTACCAGCACTTAAAGCAGGGCAAATTTTAGTTCGTAACCTTGCGATTGGTATCAATCCAGTTGATTGGAAGTTTATTCAAGCTGATCCTATTAATTGGCCAGATACACACACACCTGGCGTAGACGGTGCTGGGGTTGTTGAGCAGGTAGGCGATGGCGTCGATACCAAACTAATTGGTAAAACAGTCGCTTATCATCATAGCTTAAGTGAAAACGGCAGCTTTGCTAAGCACTCAGTTCTTTATGCTGAACGTGTTATGCAGTTATCAAAAGAGTTAGCTGCTAATGTTGCTGCTGCATTGCCTTGCCCACTGCTTACTGCCTGGCAAGCCTTTAGCAAAATACCATTACGCAAAGACGAAAAAGTATTAGTTACCGGCATGGGAGCAGTTAATAAACTACTGTCGCAAATGCTAAACCACAGTGGCTTTGAAGTTCATGCATTATCAAAAAGCTTAACGGCAGAGCAAGCAGAAAAGCTTGGCGTTAAGTTAGTATTACGCGACGCACCATCTGAAGGTGGCTACTTTGCACTCTTTGATGCTAATGGCCCTGAAGAAACTAAAAAGTTAGTGCCACTCCTACAAGCAAATGGTCATGTGATCAGTATTTTAGGGCGTATTGAAACCCCAGTCGATGAGCCATTCACACGCACTATTTCTTATCATGAAATTGCCCTTGGCGCATTACACGATTATGGTGATACACAGCAATGGCAACGTCTTGTAAGTGATGGCGAAAAGCTCCTTAATGACATTGCGTCGGGTACTTTAAATGTTGAAGAACCTACAGACTTTGAATTTAACAATCTCAACGATGCGCTTGAGTTTTCTAAAGTTCAAAAGCAAAAAGCCGTTGTAGTTGTTTAGTGATCATTTAAAAGGCCTCTTCTGAGGCCTTTTTTATTTTATGCGACTGTTTCGTTGGCTGTATTATTGATTACAGCTAGGTGATAAATAATCACTAAGTTTGCAATAAACCACAGATCTTTAATCACAAATTGACCAAGTCCTGCTAAAACCGTCGAACTGCTAAGCGCATTCGGTGCGGTAATTAAAAATGTTTGTGTCATGATAAAAACAGCGCAACAGGCAAGCCCTGCCAATACTATTAACTTATTGTTTTTAATCAACAAGCCAACACAAAGCAACAGCACACTGACAATGTCAAATACACCAATTACATTCGATGCACCCTGCACACTAAAAACCTGATATAACCACGACATAAACGGCGATGTTTCGACAAGTGTTACAATCCCCTTCGCTTCAAAAGCAAAAAACTTCATGGCGCCAATCCAAACCAGCACTAATGCCACCGATGCATAATTTAAAGCAATATGCGCTTTATCACTCAAAGCATCTTTATAAAACACAAATAAAAACAGAGGAATAACAGCAAAGTACTTAATGATCCCCTGCCCCGACCCAATTACAGGAAAGCCTCCTTCACTTGCAAGCCAACGATTAGCGCCAAACAGCGTAATCAAACAGAGCAGTGATATAGCAAATGCAGTGATGCTCGGAAGCGCTCTATTAAGAAACCCTAAATGTGAATGAAGGCTGGTAATGCCAACAAAGCAAAATGCAAAGCCTGCGAGCATACTCATGATATGAGCTGGCACCTGAGCGTCTAATTTATAAAATGAAAAGATACTGCCAATGGCATTGGGGTTTGCTCCCAAGATAAAAGACAAGCCCAATAACGAAAAACTGATGGTGATAATTGCAACCACTAAATTATTTGATGTACGTAAATTCATTTAAACCCCTCTCTACTGCTTGTTTAAAAGACCTCAGTTAGGGATAAAAACATTCACACTGAATTAAAATATAAGAAAATTCTGATAGTCATTTTTTATAAACCATTGAAAAATTATGAAAAGAATCGACACTGCTTGATTTTATTTAGGCAAAAAATAAACCTCTTTTTTTCAATATCAGCAATTTTGTTCAAGTTTTTAGGTTGCCTGCTTCGCTATATTGGCGTAGGAATAATAACGAAGCGCACAACCTTCAGGAGCATCTGTGAGCAAAGACAATCACTTTAAGTACATCAACAACGAACAGCATCAGAGCATCTCGATGTTGACTGCGACTATGAGTGATTTTACCTATGCAAAGCATGCTCACGAAGAGTATTCAATTGGCATTACTCTACAGGGGCGGCAAGATTTCTTTTGTCGTAATGCGTTTTATAAAAGCGTACCTGGCAATGTTATTTTGTTTAACCCTGAAGATATTCACGATGGTCACTCTGGCACTGAGCAAAACCTAGAGTATCTAATGCTGTATATTCATCCCGATGAATTTCAGCCTTTGTTCAAAGCGCTAGGATATCAGCAAGATTGTACATTACGTATGGCAAACACCTTGTATGCTGATCCATTACTGCGTAATCAAGTGATTCACTTATCAAGGCTTTTACAAACCAATAGCACCAGCAAAATAGAGCGAGAAGCTGCAGTATTGCAAATGGCGCAATCTTTAGTAAGACTAAACGGTAGCCTTGATTTACCGGCTTTAAGCACCCGAGTTGATAGCTTACTTCTGCGCGCAAAAGACTACATTTTGGCAAATATCGACAATGACATTGCTATTGATGACATTGCCCATGCTGCCACTATGTCGAAGTATCATTTTATCCGCCGCTTTCGCGAGCACTTCGGTATTACTCCACATCAATATGTTTTGAACTGTCGTATTAATTATGCCCGTAGAGCGTTACAAGTTGGCCGCGATGCCACCAGCGTAGCGGTTGAATCTGGCTTTGCAGATGCCAGCCACCTCAATCGTAACTTCAAACGAGTATTCGGTATGACACCAAAACAATTTCAACTGCAATGGGCTCATAGATAGAGCTAAATTACTGATTTGGAGCTGTTATGGCAGATATTTTTGCATATGCTATTGGCATTATGTACACCCCTGGGCCAATCAATTTGCTCGGCTTAAGTAGTGGCTTAAATAAACAAACTCGTTCACACCTTGGATTTTTTATTGGCGTGGGTAGCGCGATGTTTATCTTATTTGTGCTACTTGGCTACCTTGGCTTACAAGTTATCAACCCGCAGTTTTTGCCTTATGTGAGCTTAATTGGTTGCGGCTATATTTTGTATATTGCTTGGAAGGTCGCAAAAGCAAAAGTACAGGTGAGTGATACCTCAGCGGATGCCTCACTTAGCTTTTTCGATGGCCTGTTTATGCAGCTATTAAATCCAAAAGCCTTGGTGGCCACTTTGCCAATTGCTACGATTCAGTTCCCAAGCGCAGATATTACCGGCGCTGCAATCGTATTTTGGTCTCTTATTTTAGCCATTCTTGCCTTTGGTGCGCCTACAAGTTACTCGTTAGCGGGCTTAATGCTTGGCAAGCAAGTATCACGGCCGGGTGTTTTTAACATGTTTAATAAGCTGATGGCTATTTTGTTGGTTTATGTCGCACTAATGATTGCCTACGAGCATGTGCTAACCCCGTTAATGGCCTAAAATTGATCATCCCTCGCAAACAGGCATAATAGCGTTATTCAGCAAACGGTTATCACAAAATGATGCAAGGCAATCTATCTATCCGCTCTTACAGTACTAAGCCTGTTAGTCATAGCCATGACTATCATCAACTTGTACTGCCCTTAAAAGGTGTGATTGCTATTAGTGTCGGTGATTTTCAAGGTAAAGTCGCCCCCGGTGAATGCGTGGTTGTCAAAGCCTCGCAAACACACCTGTTTACCGCAATGCCAGAGGCGCGATTTGTGGTGGCCGATATGCCAAAGCTACCAGGTAACCTAGCCACTGCTGAGCGCTGCGTGTTTGCAATTAATCAATCACTTTGGGCATTTTTGCAGTTTGTGGCAAAGCAACTTGAGCAAGCGGTTAATCGTGAATTAGAACTTGCCATGTTTAACACCTTCAATTTGCTGTTAGCTGAGCAAATTATGCAGCCTAAGGTCGACAGCCGTATTAGCGAGGCCCTGCTTTATATTGACAGTCACTTAGGTACTCCTCTTCAAATCAAACACCTTGCCAGCATTGCCTGTTTAAGCCCAACGCAATTTAAGCTGCTGTTTAAGCAACAAACCGGATTGACTGTCATGAACTATGTAACCAAACAGCGAATGGAAAAAGCCCAAGCCTTACTCAGTCATACCGACTATCCGTTACAACGTATTAGTGAGTTAGTTGGTTACAATGAGCTTTCATCTTTTAGCCGCAGTTTTTCAAAGTACTTTGGCTTATCACCGAGTAAATTCAAAAAGTAACTTTAGTTTTAAACGCCAACAAAACCGTCCTTTTTGTCAAAAACTGCACATCAATTTTGATTATGCTTTTGATATCTTAAATTTAAAGCGAATCATCAATGAACCATACCATCGCGACCATTGCCGTTTTAGTTGCCAGTGTTTTTTGGGGCACAACAGGCACAGCCGCAAGCTTTGCACCAGACATTAGCCCTTTTGCGATAGGTGCGTTTGCGATGGGATTTGGCGGCGTATTACTTTGCCTAACCTCAATAAAACAGCTAATAAACAATGCTAGTACACTGCGAAAGCACTACCCCCTAACCCTACTAGGTTCAGCTTGTGTTGCTATTTATCCGCTGGCATTTTATACCTCTATGAATAGCGCAGGTGTGGCAATTGGCACTGTTGTTTCGATTGCCAGCGCGCCTTTATTTACCGTCTTATTAGAATACTTAATTGAGAAAAAGCCCATTGCAAATCGCTGGCTAGTCAGCTTTTGCTTTGGTGCTATTGGCATTGGCTTAATCGCATTAGGTAAAGAGCATAACCTTGCTGCTAAGGGGCTGTTTAGCCAAAACATCGGCATTTTACTTGGCTTAATTGCAGGACTTACCTATGCGGGTTATTCATGGGTTGCCAAACGCTTAATTAGCTACGGCATTCATTCAAGAGCGACCATGGCAAGCCTATTTGGCGGCGCTGCATGTGTGCTATTGCCTTCGTTATTAATTACTGGAGATGCGCTTTTTGCCACAGCTACCAATACCAACGTGGCGCTTTACATGGCCATAGTACCGATGTTTTTCGGTTATTGGCTATTTAGTATTGGCTTAAGAACCATAGCGGCTAGCCAAGCCGTGCTCATTACTTTACTTGAGCCTATTATCGCCACCGTACTGGCTATTGTGATTTTAAATGAGCAATTTCAGCAAATTGGCTGGCTGGGAATTGGTTTAGTGAGCGTTAGTTTGGTAATTCAAACGGTCAATATTAAGCAGTTCGTGATACACTGCAAAAAACGCATATTGACGATTTGAGATGAGAAAAGACAGCCGACTATCACGGGTTTTACATGTGCTGATCCATTTAAACAGTTACAGCCACCCTGTTACATCAGAGACATTAGCAAACATGTTATTGACCAACCCTGTGGTTGTGCGCCGTACTATGGCGTTACTGCGCCAAGCAGGTTATGTATCGGCAATCAAAGGTCACAATGGCGGCTGGCTACTGGCCACTCCCTTAACTGACATCACTTTATTTGATATTCACCAAGCGCTTGGCGAAAAGAACCTGTTTGTAATTGGTCTAACCGATGAGCACAGCAACTGCCCTATCGAGCATGCAGTGAACAGCGCCCTGCAAAATGCGATGGATGATGCAGAAGCACTGTTATTAAAACGTTTTGCTGAAGTGTCGCTTGCAGAGCTTGCCAGTCAATTTAAAAAGTAGGCTTACCTTGAAAAACTTGGTGACTTCACAAACTCATATAACACTCTAATTGGCAGGGGTTTACTGAAGTAATAGCCTTGTACTTGAGAACACTCAAGCTCTTTAAGTATGTTCAGTTGCTGCTCGCTTTCAACGCCTTCAGCAATTGATTCCATATTTAACGCGCTGGCTAAATCAATCATAGCTTTAACAATTGCTTTGTCAGCGTCGCTGGGGTTTTCTAAATCATCAATAAATGATTTGTCGATTTTGAGCTTATCGAGAGCAAAATCTTTTAAATAATTCATTGACGAATAGCCTGTGCCAAAGTCATCAATCGACATTTTAAACCCTGCTTCACGCAGTTTTGTAATCGTACTTAAAGCAAACTGAGGGTTACCAATGGCAATGGTTTCCGTTAATTCAAGTTCAATACACTCAGGCTCTATAGAGTAAGTTTGTAATACAGAGATTAAATCGCCAAGTAGCTGTTTTTTGACAAACTTCGTTGCCGATAGATTTATTGCAAAGGTAATTGGTGGCATGTTGTCGTCTTGCCACTGGCGAATTGTTTTAACGGTATTTTCGAATACCCAGTCATCAATTTCACTAATGCGGCCACTGCTTTCAGCAATAGGTATAAACTCAGCAGGTGATACATTGCCTAATGTTTCGCTGTGCCAGCGTATTAATACTTCAACAGCCACCACAGCGCCTGATGCAATATCTATTTGTGGTTGAAAAACTAAATAAAGCTCATTATTTTCAAGGGCATAATTAAGGGCATTGATGATTTGTAATTGCCTAAGCCCAGATTTATTCATTTCTTCGGCGTAGAATAACGCATTGTTTCTACCCTGCCTTTTAACCTCAAACATCGCTGACTCGGCCATCTGCAATAGCGGCTCAAATTCTTTGCCATCCATCGGAAACAGGGAAACCCCGACCGATGCTGTAACAACAATGAGTTCATCATTAATCGTCAGTGGCTCACTGATCACTTTTAATAAATCGTGGCTGCTCTTATTTATAGCGCCGGTGGAGGTATAAGGCGTAATAAATGCAAAGCGGTCGCCTTGCAGCCGTGCAACCATAATATCCTCACCCATAAAGTTACAAATTCGCGCACTCAAGCTTTGTAACACTAGGTTGCAACTTGCCATCCCCAATGCTTTATTGAGAATCTTAAAGTTGTCTAAACCAATTAAAATAAAGGCTGCTTTAGTATCTGCTTGAAGCTTAATAGTTTGTTCAAATTCCATCTGCAACTTGTCTTGGTTTGCAAGCCCCGTTAGCTGATCAAAATAAGAAAGTTGATGTATAAGGGTTTCACTTTCGACTTCTTTAGTTACATCATGCTGAAACGAAATGTAGTTACTCACCTTCCCTTGCTGATCCTTTAATGGGTAAATGGTAGTTTGCTCAACAATCACTTTACCGTGCTTAGTCATGTTAACCAAAGCACCCACCCAGGCTTTTCGATTTTTTAAGTGCTCCCACATTGCTTGGTAAACAGCCGGTTCAGTTTGTCCGGCACTGATTTTATGTGGGCTTTGACCTATTAGTTCGTCATACTCGTACTGGCACATATCGAGGTAAGCGCGATTCATATACTCAATTTTTGCATCTGTATTGGTAAACATAATGGGGTGTGGATTTTGCTCAACCGCTTGAGACAGTATGTGCATGCGTTTGTTTAGAGTAATTTTATGAAACCATTGCCACACTGACTCAGCCCAAACCGTTAGCATGTTTTTATCTTGCACACTAAACACCTTAGTTTGATGCTGTAAAATAATAGCCATATGGCACTGACTATGGCGTATCACGGGCACCACTAACAATGAGTTAGAGTCGCCAGGTAACCCGTATTCTTTCGCATGTTTTCGGTTAACAATGACAGCTTGCCCAGCCGCTATCTTGCCTTGTAACTTTTCAGTGCACACATCAAAAACATTACCTTTCTCGGCTCGATAATCATGTTGCTTTTGTTCGTTACAAATAAACAAGGCTGCGCCATCGCAATTGGTAATGTCGAGGGCTTGATTAACAGCATAATTCAACAACACATCTTGATCGTCTTGAAACGAAATTTCGGTTAGCTGTAATAAACCCCGATTAAATTTACTTTGCTGAGCAAGTGCCGCCATACGCCCAACTTTTTCTGACACATCGCGGGCGTTCACTAAATACGTTGGGCCATCATTATCGTGCTCAAACAAGGTAATCGAAAATTCAAAATGAATAACCCAACCATTTACGCTAATGGGTAAGGTATTGACCAAACACACAGCTGATTTTTTTGCCTCCATTAGCGTGCGCATAAAGTCTTGCGCATCAGATTTTTCAAACATACAGCTAATATTTTGCCCAACCATCTCTTTAGTAAACACATGGCTATCGGAGTTATCACTGAAGACTTCGCGAAAAGTACCGTCTTTTTCAAGCTCAAAAACCGAGTCTGGCAGTGCGGTAAGTGTTGCTTTTAACTGATTAGAGGAGTTATCGAGTGCTGCATAAGGTTTAGTGACGGTTTCAACAAAGAGGATTTTATACAGTAAAAAGTAGGTGAGCCCTTTATACACATGCCCAAAAAAATTAAAGGTGTTGGTGGTGTGTGAGACATCATTAGACACCACAAAACAGGCCTCACTTAAAATAGCTAATAGGCAAACTAATGTTTTACCGGCAATATTTAAATTTGTTCTGGGCTTACGAAGTTGTGTCGAAAACATCAAAACAGCGGCACCGTATAGCGCCAAAACAAGTAGCTCAATTAGAAACTTAATATGGCTACCGCCTACTCCTTCGATGTGTATTTCTGGCAGTAAATCAGGAAAGTAAAAGAATGTGCTTGCGATGAACAAACTACCAAGCAACAAAGAGGTAAGTAAAGCGCGCGCATTTAACGGTTTATATTTAACCCAAATCCCTGCTGCAATAATTAAAAAAGCAGCTCCATTAAATAACCGAGCAATGAGCCAAAAACTTAATACCAAGTTCATGTCTGCATTGCCTTCATGCATGCTGTCAAAAGCCAAGAAATGCAATGAATCAAAAATAGCAACGCACAACATGGCACAAGAGAGCAGTAACAGTTTGTAGTTATTGGTGAAATGCCAAGTATTCCAACCAATTGCAAAAATTAAAAACGAGATCACAACTGAGAATAATTCGACGCTCGTATGCATTGCTACATAAAAAGGAATAGCAGCAATAAGCCCTAATCGCTCAAGTAGTAAGACAACAGCCAGCAGCAATACCCCTACCGCAACATAAGGTACTGTGTGTAAAAGCTCTTTTTGATGTGATGGATGAACAACGTATTTCACTATAATTTTTGACTATGTTTAATTAACACCCTTAGAAAAAAGGATAGTAAAAATAACTAGTAACGACAGTGAAATACCAAAAAAAGATGAGAGCAATGCGCTAAGTATGACTTAGCGCATCTTCTATTAGGCTTTATTGAATGGATTACGAGTATCTTGGTTAGCATCAAGATTGCGCATCAAAATTGCGTGATCTAAATCGATGTCTTCTGGCAGAGGAATTTTAACAATATGGCCTGAACCTTTTGCATCGCTAATGGCTTCGCCTTTTTTGTTTTCCATAAAATCCAACTTAAAGTTAATGTTGCCTTTTGGTGTCATAAGCTCAAGTGAATGACCAGTACAGAACTTATTTTTCACATCAATTTCAACTAAGCCATTATCGTTGCGGCCTAATACTTCACCCACAAACTGCTGTTTATCTGATACCGAATGACCGTACTCATAGTTTTGATAGTCTTGATGTGCATGGCGTTTTAAGAACCCTTCGGTGTAGCCCCGGTGCGCTAAGTTTTCGAGAGTTTTAAATAAGTTTGCATCAAATGGGCGACCAGCAACCGCATCATCTATGGCTTTACGATATACTTGCGCAGTACGAGCAACATAGTAGAAAGACTTAGTACGGCCTTCAATTTTTAAACTATGTACGCCCATTTTCGTCAGTTGATCAACATATTGAACTGCACGTAAGTCTTTTGAGTTCATAATGTAAGTACCATGCTCGTCTTCAAAAGCAGGCATGTACTCACCAGGACGCCCTTGCTCTTCAAGCATAAATACTTCATTACTTGGGGCACCATCACCTAGGGTTGGGATCACCGCTTTAGGGTCGATTTTATGCACCATTTCGCCGGTTTCATTTTCGGTGCCTGGTTTCACATCGTAGTTCCAGCGACATGCATTAGTGCACGTTCCTTGATTTGGATCGCGTTTATTAATGTAACCCGATAGCAAACAACGGCCAGAATACGCCATGCAAAGTGCACCGTGAACAAACACTTCAAGTTCTGTATTAGGGCATAGTTCACGAATTTCAGCAATTTCTTCAAGCGATAATTCGCGCGATAAAATGACTCGTTCAATACCCTGCTGAGCCCAAAAGTTCACTGTGGCATAGTTCACCGCATTGGCCTGCACAGATAAGTGAATTGGCATATCTGGCCATTTTTCACGCACTAACATAATAAGCCCAGGATCTGACATGATCAGCGCATCTGGCTGCATCTCAATGACTGGCTCAATATCGCGTAAATACGATTTTACCTTGGCATTATGAGGAGCAATGTTCGACACCACATACAACTTTTTATTTTGCGCATGGGCTTCGTTGATACCAACTTGCAGATTATCTAGGTCAAACTCATTGTTACGAACACGAAGGCTATAACGAGGTTGGCCTGCGTAAACGGCATCTGCACCATAGGCAAAGGCATAACGCATATTCTTTAAACTACCCGCAGGTGATAACAACTCAGGCGTAAAAGGACGAGGGGTCAAAATAGGTGACGACATGAAAGCTCCACACATCGAACCGAGTACAAGTCGGTTGCATGAATTAATACAAGAATGAAGCGCGGCAGTATAATAACCTGTCCAGTAATTTTATTGATCTAGATCATGATTGATTCATAGAGCTTATTGTTGAGTAGGTGACAAACGAAAAAAGCGCCATAAGCGCTTTGGTCATAACAACAATATAGAGGAATAGTTAATGGGCTGAGCCATCTCCGCCACGTAATACGTTACTAGATGCTTTACACCCATTTTCAGCGATATAATCAACAGCTGCTTTGGCTTGCACTATGCCCCAGCCGTAAGCATGATCATAACCCATATCCCCCTGATCATCGGCAGATGCCCTCAGTGCTAAACGAATACCATTCGCAGAACACTCAGGATAATTACTCCATACCAATGCAGCTACGCCGGAAACATGGGGAGTTGCCATCGAAGTACCTGATTTAAAGTCATGATCTGAAAACTCAGCGACTGTTATTGTGGTTTTCTTACCGAGGTTGTCCATTAAATTAAGACCCTCATTTCTTGTCACAGAGCCAGCAATCATAGAAGTAGGGTTAATAGTGCCGATTAGCTGGCTTTGGTTATTATTACGAATAATAACTCCCACACCGCCATCCGCTTCACACTGCTCTACTTTTTTATAAAACGGAATTTCCCCTCGTTCGATTAGACAGATTTTTCCTGTTACATCTCCACAGCTCTGAGTACCTAAACCACAATCAACGAGCTCCCCTGTCACAGTACCAAAACGCGAGCCATCCATACCATAATATTGGAAATTAATAGTATCTTGCGTGACATTAAATTTTGAAAAGCGCGCGCGGTCAACAGGCACAGTTGAGAAAATATTAACGCCTGGCGCTGCTAGTTCAATTTGACTGCTTCGCTGAGAAAAGCTTGCATGATTTTTAGTGCTATCAACCGCTGCGACTGAAATCACACTGTCATAAGAGGCAGGATAGCTATGTGAAGCTTCACCAGCATTTCCTGCTGCCGCAACCATTAATATATTTGCACGAGCAACTTTATCTAACGCTTTTTCTTCAATCGGGCTTGAGTATTTTCCACCAAGGCTCATTGAAATAACCGTTGAACCGGCTTGCTGGCACTCATCAATCGCACCTGCTAAATCCGAAGCGTAAGCCCAGCTACCATTACCTGCAAAAACACGCACAATGTGCATATCAAGGGAATGATTATCGACAATCCCTGTCGTACCAAATTCATTGTCGATTGCGGCAATCGTGCCAGCAACATGAGTGCCATGACCAAATGGATCTTGATACCACACACCAGCACCACCATCGTCTGAGCCTGTAACACCAGCACTCGGCAAATCTGGGTGCTCTAAGGCATAACCGCTATCAATTACACACACTTTTTGTCCGCCTTGATATTGAACTTGATCAGCTTGAACCATCGATAAACCATACGGAATATATTGCGAAGCGCCTTCAGACATTAACTTTCTTGGTACGTCAGGGTAAAAAGTCTTTACGTTTGTAAGCCCTGTAACATTGGCTAACTGAGTTTTATCAATCGAAATTGCAAAACTTTCTAGTGAACTAAGCTCTTTTTCTATTTTAATATTATTTGATAACAACTCAGATTTAAGCGCTGAGGCTTTATTACTATTTGCTTCTAGAACAATTCGCATTGATTGATCAGCTAAAGAAGGAAAACTATAAGCAAGAGCAATGCTTGCCGCTAAAACTGTTTTTTTATTTATCATCATTAAACTCCTTCTCTACTCTGCGTTGTCGTCATTTTTGCTACTTGGGCAATCTTTCACTTGTACATTGCCACTTATTGTTCCGGCATTGTTATAGCCTTGGTATGGACCAGACTCGAGTAACATCACATTCAATAACCCATTTGCACCAAATCCAGATTTAATACCTTCAGAAATATCCATCATGCATGCAAAGCCAACCCCCTCTCCAGGCAGGCTAGGATTGGTTGAGTTATAATTAAACTCAACTTGATACATCCCCTCAGTGCAAATATCTTGTTTGCAGAATAATCGCTCATCACCAGAATCTGCCCCATCAGGCGACACTGGATCTTCACTACATAAGCCTGCACCATAAACCTGTGCGTTAAATGATACTCCTCCAGATTGTTGCCAATCTAATGCAGTTACATCTTTGTAATTTACTTTTCCGCTTACTTCTCCATCACAACGAGCTGCATGTGCTGTAAACACAGCTTTTCCAGCCCCACCCTTTGAATTAAGAGTGCCGCCAGCGTTAACTTGAGCGTCTAACTTTGCACATCCACCCATAATAGCGAATGATGTGATTAACAAACCTAACTGCGCTTTTTTCATATTAATTCCTTGTTGTTTGTTTTTATTAAAAACAGCTAAAACCACTCAATAATAAAATATATTTAATTTATACAATTAGTTATGAGTGACAAAACAAGTAATAGAGGAAGTGAAATGAGAATTCAACACACTAAAAAGGGTAAAAATTATGGCAAGAAAAACAATTAATTTGACTGTAAAAAAACACCTTTATTAACAAACTGTTAAAGGCACATTCACACAATATAAGAGTGTATCAATCTGTACCAAAATGTAACCAAGCACTTAAATATTATAAAAACAGATGCAAACTAGCGCTTTAGAACTACATAAATTAAACTAAGCAAGGACTTATACAGAAAAGAAAAAAGGTGACCAATCCTATGGCCACCTTTTTAGATCAAACTCAATTAACTATCCAGGGTAATTGGTTTGGATTTGCTAATGTTAACAGCAAAGCCCTTAACATTGATATTTTTATACGCCAGTTAAGCGTTCTCGGCGTTTTTTCCACAATAAGAACTGATAACCAAGTAGGCCATCGGCCTGAATATTGATGCGCCCACCTGCGGCTTTTATCACTTGCAATTGCTTTGGCTTATCGTCGAATTCAAATTTGAATTTATATGACGTCAGTGTTTGCTTAATCAAACTAATGGCAAGCTCGTGCTCTTTTGCAGCCTGAATGGTGACCATTTCATCCTGATTAAAGCGGTACTTAATTTGTTTATTTGTTGCGATTAGTTTCGGCATCAAATTAGCGATATGTTCATTCCAGTGCGCAGACTTTTTTGCGTATTCCATTGAAGCCGCTTCATCTAGCTCCCATGTGGTCAATAGCTCTTCAGGAACATTAAACCCTTTGTTGGTTGAGCTTGCAGCTTGATGGGTTTGCGCACTAGCTTGATCAGGAATAAAGCTTAGAATACATAACCATATTATTGTTATTAATGAACTTTTATACATTAGCAGGCCTTTGTTACAAAGATATTGAAATAAAGGCCCAGCCACCTAGCCGGACCTTTAAGCGCTTAACACAAAATGGTATTAGTCATTAATATGTGCGCAGCGGCCAAATTCAGCACCTGCCGACACCACATCAACCACTTGCTTAGGGAAGCTAAGTTCACGGTCGCGGCCGTTATCACATACAAATGCCTTATTCGCGTCAATTTCTATTGATAAAACTGCGCCAGCAATGCCAGCCATGATTTCAGAACCATCAGCACTTAGACCAAACATGTTATCAGTAAGCAAGCCTTTTGCTTCAGTAACACCTTGCTTAGCAAAGAACTCTTCTGATGACATCCAGCCAATACCTTTTAAATAAATAGCGCCAACAAAACCGCCTGATAGAGGGCTACCAGCACGTCCGGTGATCATCGATAAGTCCTCATTTGCATCAAGAACCATCACTGAAGGTAAGCCAAATCCTAGTTCAACTAATTCTTCATGGCTGTAGCCTAGGTCGCAATAGTTGGTCCAGAAACTTATCGCAGGAATGTTGTCACACCAACGTAAGCTACCAATTTTTTGAGTTGTATTGGTTACTGTATCCCATACTTTAACGCCAGCAGGACGACGGTTTTCGATGGCGCCAAAGGCGACATAACGACCATTTTCAGAAATAACTGAATTGTCGATTGCACCAAACTCCGTGTAGGTATCAACAAGCTCGCCATTCACCCAGGCAATTTGCGTAAAGCCATTCGTTGAACCTGTAATGGTTTCGCCATTACCAGAGATACGATCTGCTCGCGCCCATGCCGTACGACGAATTTGCTCATCGCCATTCATAATAGCGATTTCTTTACCGCTACCATAAGAACGGTCAACCATTTGGGTGCCAGGTAAAACGCTTGCTTTACCCGTGTTTGCATCCCAAACAGTAGGCATACCAACTGAACGCGCAGCTTCGCCTTCAGCACAGCGATTTGAACCATCGTATGGGAAGCGTGTTGTACCAACAATCAACTTACCATCATCATCCATATCCCAGATGCTATGTGAGCTTTGCCCCTGCTGACTTGAAAGCGAGCAACTATTCCCCGTTAAATCTTCAAGCATTGATACTTTGCCAGAGTTTATATCCCAGACGCCGCCTTGCATCACTCCATTATCATTAAAGTGTGCGGTAATAGCAGCTTTAGTGGCTGTTTTGTTCATTGCTGTGCTTGTAGAGCTTAATAAAGCGTAGCCATCAGGGCTTACTAAAGTATCAAACGAATTAGTCGCACTGTCGTATAAGAAAGGAATACCCGAAGAGGTTGTTCCAAGTGCTTTTTTACCGTTTTTAGCGTGATCCATTACAAACGCTGAAATCAGTGGCGTATATTGAATACCATCTTGATAACCGTTGAAGAACATCTCAACTTGTTTAGTTTCACCCGCTGAAACAACTATCTCTGTCATCGCACAGGCATTATCTATTCCCGGGTTTGCACTTTCGTTGTCATTCCAATATTCAGCTTCAGAAAGAATATTCGTTTGCTGAGTTGGGTAGCCACCTGCATTGATCTCTTGAGTATAAAGAGCATAACGTGCCCCAGGCGTTAAGCCATTAATGGTAAATGAGCCATCTGGGCCGATACGGCCTTGTGTCATATTACCTGACTGTTGGCTGATCACATCTTCGTAAGGGTTATCAAGGTTACGCGCTATTAAATTCACCCCTGAGTACTCTACTCCCTCTTTTGTTAAAAGCTTACCTTGAATAGAGCCAAACTGTGATTTGTACTCACTGGTAGGATAGAGATCTGAAATATTAACGATGTCATCTTTCACATTAATGGTGTGTTGATTTGCACCAGCACTGCCGCGCACATTAATAAACGGAAACATGGTCTCAATGGCAGAATAATCCAACATACTAGAGCTGGTAAATTTAGTGACACCCTCACAACCTGGTACACCGTCGTATTGCGGGCTATAGCTTGCCGACATATACACTAAATGGCCATTTGCTTGCGAGTGAGACATATTGATCGCATGGCCAAATTCATGGGTGAATACTCCACCAACTTGCGTGCCATCGGTATCACTGATATCAACAAACCAGCCATTCATTAAAGCTGTCGCTTCGATAATTTCGCCAGTTTCTTCGTCGGCCCATTCAGGGAATGCAATACCTAAAACAGCGCTTCTTGGCACACCAAAATAGTTTTCTAAAATGCCACCATCAGTGTCGTAATTGACCCAAAAGCCATAACCGTTTTCAACACCATAAATTTGATCAACATTTTCTGCAGTCACATCCGCAATGCCTGTTTTCTCAAAAATCGTGCCCTGTACTGACATCTCCAAAGTCGACGTTTCTACATCAGACCACTCTTTCACAGCATTCGCAGTTACTTTGTTGGCTTGCTCAATCGTTAAAAACGTATAATCTCGGTCAAGTTCAGTGTATGCAGGGATCACTGTGCCATCAGGTAAGGTAACATCAACGTTAAATACAGTGCCTTTTTCAAGTACAGTGAAGGTTTCGACATCGTTACCGTCTTTATCTTTGATAAGTTGGCCGCCATCTGTCCACACTGGAATACTGCCTTTTGAGGTGTCCCATTTATATGGCTGCATTGTCGGTTCATGAATATAGAGTGGGCCACCGGCTAACGCACCTGTCGAAATAGTTGCAAAGGTTAATGCTGCTGCGATTTTAGAAAATTTCATTATTGTTGTACTCCAGACAGTTTACCTACTAAATCCATAAAAACTCCCACATCGACTGCACCTGGTGTGGTTAAAAGATTTTGTTGCTCTGCTGATAAGCTGCTGGTATCTAACCCTTCAAAAACACCTTTGTTAGCAAAAATGTTTTCTACTTTGCCATTGCGCACTACAAATTTACCTTGAGCAAGGCCTACGGTCGTTTGAAACCCTGTGATTGATGCTGGCTTATACATAAAGGCAATCACTTGTTCGCCTTCTTGCCATTTAGAAAAACCTTCAGGCGTTGCACCTAAATACACTTTGCCATTGCCCATAGAGCGGGGCTTGATCAAGCCAAACTGACGAAAAGTGTAATTTGAATCCTCTTTTAATTTGCCTTTTGCATCTGACGAAACCTGAATAGTCACTTCGGTATAGGGACGATTGTTATCAAAACCATCTGTTACGCTTACCACCTGGCCAGCAATAATGCTCTGTGACTCAACAGCCATCTCTTTTAAGTTTTGTTGTTTTAGTTTCATTGCATTGGCTGCGGGGCTCAAAGTCAGCATGGTGCCAAGTGCAAAAGCTGACGCGCATGACAACTTAGAAAGTGCACTGCGTAGTTTCATTGTTCTCTCCTTTGATTATTCAAAATAAAAATGAAAGTAAGATTTTTGGTTTATAAAAAATCAATTCACTAATATTTTATGATTGAATAAGTTCAGGAATTCACGAAAAACCATGTAGCGTTTTGTACACTTAAATTTAACATTTCGATTACAATTTTATTATTGCTATTTTTCTCTGAAAAGATAGGTTAAAGAGCCGAACAAAAATAACATACTATTTATTTTCAACCACTTAAAGAAACCCCACTTTATCATTAACAATTAGCTTACCTGCGCAAAAGTGAACAAAAGGTTAACAATAACAATTGGTGTTTTTACACTTTTTAGACGCATTATGGGAATGGTAAATTAATAGCAATTAGCTTAGCTAAGTGAGCACGCTCTAAGCGAGTAGAGATTGGGCATGTCAGCAGAGAAGCCCCGCTGACAATAGCTGATTAATAGCAATTTAAAACAGCTGCACTTCTTCAGTTTCAAGCGCAAAGGTTTTGCCGTTTGCAAAACTAATATCGATATAAAAAATATGGCTACTTTCAACTTCAGGTGCTTGGTTAGGCTTTAGTTCAATAAATATAGGTGCAGTGGTTGGTAATACAGCGCTCAAATCTTCTACACTGGCATAGTTGCCATCACTGTAATAATCAAAATCATTAACAAACATCTCTGTGATATCAAACACGCTATTTAAACTCGTACCCGCGGTGAATTCACTGTTGTAATCAGCACTTGAGTAAATATTAATAGCTTTAATGGTATTCGCGCTCCCTAGTACCACAGCAGGGATAGCACACTCTGCGTACTCTTTATTAGGGTCGGGCTCATTTCCTTCACTATAAACACCTTCACCAATACCACCTAATTTAATGGTATAGGCATCATAAGCGAGTGCTGTGTTAGCCTCATTTTGCTCTGGGGTGACAACATAATTATTAATATCGATTGCAATGGGGTAAGGAGAGCACTCAAGCTCATCGTTTGAGTCTGAATTACAGCCCGCTAAACAGCTTGCAAGTAGAGTGACCAGTAAAAGATTTTTCATTATTGTCCTTATTAGTTTTATCATTTCCTGAGTTAATAATCGCCTATAAAATAGCCCACAACAAGTACTTAACTGCTAAAATTCGCTCATACTTTATACCCATGTTGCTATACATGGTTAAGGTTCATGAAAATGCCATCAAATGACTATTTAATTAAATTAGGAATTTTCACGTAAAGCGCGTATAATTCGCGCCCGTTAATATTTAACCTTTTAAATTTAAAATTATTGGAGCATAAAGATGGCTTTAGAGCGTACTTTTTCAATCGTAAAACCTGATGCAGTTGCTAAAAACCACATCGGTGCTATCTACAACCGTTTCGAAACTGCGGGTCTTAAAATCGTTGCAGCTAAAATGGTTCACCTTTCAAAAGAAAAAGCTGAAGGTTTCTACGCTGAGCACAGCGAGCGTCCTTTCTTCGGTGCTTTAGTTGAGTTCATGACATCTGGCCCAGTAATGGTTACTGTTCTTGAAGGTGAGAACGCAGTTCTTAAAAACCGTGAAATCATGGGTGCTACTAACCCTGCTGAAGCACTAGCTGGTACTTTACGTGCTGACTACGCAGACAGCATCGACGAAAATGCTGTTCACGGTTCTGACGCTGTTGAATCAGCTGCACGTGAAATCGCATACTTCTTCGCTGACGAAGAAATCTGCCCACGTACTCGTTAATTTCGAGTTCACAGCTAAGTCTGTGATGCAGAAGAAAAAGGGCTTTCGGGCCCTTTTTTAGTCATTAGCTAAGCTTATTGTAAATATGTTTAGCTAATGACTAAGTCGATTAAATAATGTACAATCGCGCACCCAAACTACTTACCACCGTCACTGATTGAGGTTGTTTCATGACCACTGAAAAAAAGATTAACTTATTAGATTTAAACCGAGATGCAATGCGTGAGCTTTTTGTATCATTCGGTGAAAAGCCATTCCGTGGCGATCAGGTGATGAAATGGATTTATCATTTTGGCGTAGACAATTTTGACGACATGACAAACGTCAACAAAAAGCTAAAAGAAAAACTAAAAGCTGAATGTGAAATTGTTGCTCCTGAAATCTCAGTTAGACAACAGGCAAGTGATGGCACCATCAAATACGCCCTAATGCTACAAGGTGGCCAAGAAGTAGAAGCTGTTTGGATCCCAGAAAAAGACCGTGCAACATTATGTGTTTCATCACAAGTTGGTTGTGCCCTTGAATGTACTTTCTGCTCTACGGCACAACAAGGTTTTAACCGTAACTTATCAGTATCTGAAATCATCGGTCAGGTATGGCGTGTTGCAAAAGATATAGGTTTAAACGGCGACAGCACTAAACGCCCAGTTACTAACGTGGTAATGATGGGTATGGGTGAGCCATTACTCAACCTTAAAAATGTCGTACCCGCAATGGAACTTATGATGGACGATTGGGGTTTTGGTTTATCAAAACGTCGCGTTACATTAAGTACCTCAGGGGTAGTGCCTGCTCTTGATTTATTAAAAGAAAAAATCGACGTAGCACTGGCTATTTCACTGCACGCGCCAAACAATGAACTGCGTGATGTACTGGTACCAATTAATAAAAAGTACCCTATTGAAGAGTTTCTAGCGGCATGTCGTCGTTATATTGATGGCTCTAAAGCAAACAAAGATGTGACTATCGAATACGTTATGCTACAAGGTGTAAACGACAGCACAGATCAAGCGCACGAATTGGTTAAAACACTTAAAGGAACACCTTCTAAAGTGAACCTAATTCCGTTTAACCCATTCCCGGGCAACGAATATGGCCGTTCGAGCAACAGCCGAATTGACCGCTTCTCTAAAGTATTACAAGCTGCGGGGATTACTTGTATTGTTCGCCGTACCCGCGGTGATGATATTGATGCAGCTTGTGGTCAATTAGTAGGTGATGTCGTTGACCGTACTAAACGTTTAGCGAAAAAGAAAATGCGCGAAGATAACGCAATTGCGGTAAATGTTCACCAAGCATAAGCGTAACTTTTAAAGATAAGCCTTTGTGACAAACTCGTTATTTTTAAAATAATAGATGCAACACAAAGGCTTTTCGGTAAGATAGGCATACGGAATCAAAGAAGAGATTAGGTAATGCGTTCTATACTTGCCATTACTGTTGGTGCATTCGCATTAAC
The DNA here is from genome assembly GCF_037027245.1 of Pseudoalteromonas sp. CH_XMU1449-3. NCBI lineage: Bacteria > Pseudomonadati > Pseudomonadota > Gammaproteobacteria > Alteromonadales > Pseudoalteromonadaceae > Pseudoalteromonas > Pseudoalteromonas sp. CH_XMU1449-3. Next base: position 65,604 of record NZ_JAYMDY010000010.1, on the reverse strand, counting down.
AGGGTGTGTTACAGAAAACAGCTACGAAGGTAGCGACAGACCCGTTGTTGAAAAACAGGTTAACAATACCGGTGCTGCCCGTACTCGTATCGCCCTTGCGTTACAGTACTTAAAAACAGGCAACAACTCGCAAGCAAAATATAACCTAGAACGTGCCGCAGATTTTGCCCCTGACCTTCCCGAAGTTCACTACTCTTTAGCTTATTACTATCAACAGGTTGATGAACCTGAGCTAGCAGATAAAGCCTATCAACGCGCACTAAAAATCGCCCCTAATGATCCGAACACCTTAAATAACTACGGTGTATTTTTGTGTGGCATTGGCGAATACGACCGCGCAGCAGAAGAGCTTCTTAAGGCGATTTCAATTCCTAGCTATATCCGTGTAGCTGAAAGTTACGAAAACTTAGCCTTGTGCGCGATTGAATTTGATGATTTTGAAAACGCAGAAAAATACCTTAAGTCAGCACTAAATCACAGCTCACAGCGTCCTTCTTCAATGATAAGCCTTGCTGGTTTGTATTACGCAAAAAGCGATCTTCATAAAGCTGAAGATATCATTGAAAAATACGAATCTTTAGGCCGAGTAACACCTCGAGCACTCATGCTCAGCTACTTAATTCAGCAACGCATGGGCCATATTGAAAAAGCTGAAACAACGGCAGGTATTATTCTACAAACCTATCCAGGTTCAGTAGAAGCGAAAACCATTTCATCTGGGCAAACTAAACGCTCAGAATTTGAAGTTCTGCGTGAAAAATACCGTCAAGCGCAGCTTGAAGAGCTGAAAGTATCAAGTGATAACAGCTCAGTTAGCAAAGATCAGCCAAAAATTCGCATCGTGAAAAGAAAAGCGCCTGCTAAACAAGCTGTTGTTGCACAGGCGTCAGTGGCTGCTACTGGGCAAAGCCTTGTAAAGACCACAAATGTTCCAACAACTAATGAACAAGCTTCTCCAGTTGAGCAGCCAACTGTAAACAAAACTCAACCCGAGCCACAAACTGTAGCGCAAAGTAATAAACAGGTGCCTACTGAGGTAAATTCAGACAGCGAAGAAAAGCCCGTAACAGAGACACTCGCCTCTTCACAAACGAGCGATACAACGCCAGAGACGCTCACAAAGCAAACTGACGAAGGTTTCCAAACAGTTTCCTCTCGTAAAGTTAAACAAACTCCAGTTATTGCAAAGCAGCAAACAGACGCGCAAACACCAGCGCAAAGTAATGATGAAGTGACCATAGTGTCATTTGGTGCACCGCAAACGCCAAGCGTTCAACAACAAACGCCAGCAAACTCGCAAAATACCAATAATGATGCCAGCACTGTGGTCTTTTACGAAGCAGAAAAAGACGAAAACGTATTTAGTGGCAGTCAAACAACGGCGTCAACCGCAAATAGCACTGACTTTAGCGTGACAAACGAGCCGCTTAACTTACCCATGCTGAACGCAAATGTACCTGCGCTGAATATCCCGTATCATATTATTGAAAATGGTGAAAACCTCTTTAGCATTTCGGTGCGATACAATGTTAAACTACAGAAGATTTTGCTGTGGAATGGCTTAAAAGAATCGGATCGTGTACAAAACGGTACTCGCATTTATTTGAACGATCCGAACATTTATCACGACATCAATGATGGCGACACACTCTTTAGCATAGCCACACAGCATAGCGTATTGATCGATCAGTTAATGCGCTGGAACAAATTGAGCCCAGATGTCGCCCTAGAACCTGGGCATAGACTCTTATTGGTAGATCCAGACTCATACGCATTATGAATGAAGAAAACAATTTAGAACAACCACAAGAAACGCTCGGCCAAGCGCTAAAAAAGCGCCGCGAAGACGCAGGAATGAGCCTTGAGCAACTTGCTGGTGCATTAAAGTTATCAGTTTTACAGTTACAACGACTAGAAAACGACGAGCACGAACTACTAGGCCCTGCGACCTTCGTAAAAGGTTATATCAGAAGCTATTGCCGTGAGCTTAAAATCGATAGCCAAGCCATGCTTGAATTACTGCCTGAGCACGTTGAGCCTGAGAAAAAGTCAAAAATGCAGAGCTTTTCTCGCCGCACAGAAAAAGAAGCACATGACAGCCGTTTAATGCTGTTTAGCTACTTTATCTTAGCGGTGATCATTGGCTCGTCTGTGTTTTGGTGGTGGCAAAATAGCAACCAGAATATCGAAGAGCCGGTCACGACTGCGATGCCAAATCAACTTGAAAGCAGTGATATTTCACCTGACTTAGCTGTAGAAGCACCAGCTGAAGAAACCATTCAATCACTCGCTGAAGGCGAGCAAGAAATCGCTCAGCCTGAAGCTGATGCGCCAACGACCAGCAACGAAGCACAAAATCAAGCTGCATCACAAAACCAATCTGCTGCTCAGCCACAAACTGAAAAGGCAGATCCTGAGCACAGCGAAGTGGTGATGCACTTCAATGAAGATAGCTGGGTAGAAATTCACGATGGCAACGGCGATCGCATCGCTTTTGGTGTTAAAAAAGCAGGTTACATTATGACAGTAACCGGCCCACAGCCGTTTAGTGTGGTACTCGGCAAACACCAAGTAGTCGATATTACTTTCCAAGGTCAAGCTGTCGATACCTCACATTTTGCCAAAAATCGCTTAGCTAAATTTACTTTACCGTTATCAGAGTAACCGCAATGTTTTCAGAATCTCCTATTAAACGCAGAAAATCGACCCGTATTAACGTTGGTAATGTGCCAATTGGTGATGGTGCACCAATTGCTGTTCAGTCGATGACTAACACCAACACCCTAGATATCGATGCAACGGTTGCACAAATTCAAGCTATTCAAGATGCCGGCGCCGACATTGTGCGTGTGTCTGTACCAACCATGGAAGCAGCTGAAGCATTTAAGAGCATTAAAGAACAAGTCACAATTCCACTAGTAACAGATATTCACTTTGATTACCGTATTGCGTTAAAAGTGGCTCAATATGGTGCGGATTGTTTGCGTATTAACCCTGGTAACATCGGTAGCGAAGAGCGTATTCGTGCCGTTGTAGACTCTGCACGTGAGCATAACATTCCGATTCGTATTGGTGTTAATGGCGGTTCATTAGAGCGCGACTTACAAGAAAAATACGGTGAACCAACACCAGAAGCACTTCTTGAATCAGCTATGCGCCATGTTGAGATCTTGCAGCGTTTAGACTTTGACCAATTCAAAGTATCCGTTAAAGCGTCAGATGTATTTTTAGCGGTTGGTGCGTATCGTTTACTTGCCAAAGAAATTGACCAGCCACTGCATTTAGGTATTACCGAAGCAGGTGGCATGCGCTCAGGTTCTGTTAAATCGGCTGTTGGTTTAGGTATGCTACTTGCCGAAGGCATTGGTGACACATTACGCGTATCACTTGCTGCCGATCCGGTACAAGAGATCAAAGTGGGTTTTGATATTTTAAAATCATTACGCATTCGCTCACGCGGCATTAACTTTATTGCTTGCCCGAGCTGCTCACGCCAAGAGTTTGATGTGGTAAGCACCATGAACCAGCTTGAAGAGCGATTAGAAGACGTGGTTGAGCCTATGTCAGTGTCGGTGATTGGTTGTGTAGTTAATGGTCCTGGCGAAGCGCTGGTTAGTGATATCGGCCTTGCTGGTGCCAACCGTCGCTCTGGCTTATACATCAATGGTGAGCGCCAAAAAGCGCGTATCGATAACGATAATATTGTCGACCAACTTGAAGGCTATGTGCGTGACTTTATCGCTAAGAAAGAGAAAGAAACGCCAATCGACATCAAAATCGTTGAATAATTCGCATATACTCGGCAAACCCTTGGGTTTGCCGTTTACCTTTACCGCTTAGACGGTATAATGACGGGTCAATTTTTTAGTTTTTCTTGAGGCGCGATTTTTTCAGCGCAAGTACAGTATTTAGGATTTATCAGTGGCAAAACAAATTCAGGCAGTTCGTGGTATGAACGATTGTCTGCCAGGCGATACGCAAATTTGGCAGAAAGTAGAAGACATTTTACGTGAAACAGTTTCATCGTTTGGTTATCAAGAAATTCGTTTTCCAATTGTTGAATCAACCGACCTATTCAAGCGCTCTATCGGTGAAGTAACCGATATCGTAGAAAAAGAAATGTACACCTTTGCTGACCGTAATGGCGATAACTTAACTCTTCGCCCTGAAGGTACTGCAGTGTGTGTGCGTGCAGGTAATCAGAACGGTTTACTGTATAACCAAGAACAACGTTTATGGTACATGGGCCCTATGTTCCGTCACGAGCGCCCACAAAAAGGCCGCTACCGTCAATTCCACCAATTTGGTTTAGAAACATTCGGCATTGCCACTGCTGATATTGATGCAGAAGTTATTTTGCTGACAGCCCAATTATGGAAAGAGTTTGGTATCAGTGAACACGTTCGTCTTGAGCTTAACTCACTGGGTTCAAATGAAGCGCGTGCAGACTACCGTGATGCACTTGTTGCTTACTTAGAGCAACACGTCGATGTACTTGATGAAGACTCTAAGCGTCGTATGCACACTAATCCTTTACGTGTGTTAGATAGCAAAAACCCTGATGTACAAGCCATTTTAACTGATGCGCCTAAACTATCTGAGCACTTAGACGCTGAATCAAAAGAACATTTTGAAAATTTATGTGAACGTTTAGACGCTGCAGGCGTCGAATACACGGTAAATGAAAAGCTTGTACGTGGACTTGACTATTATAACCGCACTGTTTTTGAGTGGGTAACCGATAGCCTAGGCGCACAAGGAACCGTTTGTGCCGGTGGTCGTTACGATGGTCTAGTTGAACAACTAGGCGGTAAAGCAACACCAGCGGTAGGTTTTGCAATGGGTCTTGAGCGTTTAGTGTTATTACTTCAAGCGCTAGAAAGTGTAGGTGACATCCGCCGTAGTGCTGATGTATATTTGGCAGCCATGGGCGATAAAGCCAGCATTCAAGCGCCTATCATTGCCGCTCAATTACGTAAAGATGTTGCAGGTCTACGTGTTATGGTGCACGCAGGCGGTGGCAACTTTAAAAAGCAATTAAAACGCGCAGATAAAAGCGATGCTCTTGTCGCGGTTATTATCGGCGAAGATGAATTAGAACAAGGCGTTGTGACTATTAAGTATTTACGTGAGCGTAAAGAACAAGTCACCTTAAAACTAGAAGAAGCGAAAACGCTACTAGCTGAGCTTATTTAAGCCCAGCTAGCAACAGAGGTAAGCATGGAAATTTATTCAACAGAAGAACAACAAGAAGAAGCGATCAAACGCTTTTTCCGTGAAAATGGTTTAGCACTTGCAATTGGTATTGTTGCAGGTTTAGGTGGTTTATATGGTTGGAAAGCTTATAACCAAAACCAAATCACCACAGCTGAGAAAGCATCTGACTCTTTCACACAACTTGTTGAAAGCGGTGCCGTGCTAGAAAAAGCGGATGCGTTTATTAAAGACAATGGCGAGTCAAGCTACAGCACGCTAACAGCATTTGTAGCAGCGAAAGAAGCCGTTGAAAAGAATGACCTTGATGCAGCAAGCGAAAAGCTTAACTGGATCATCACCAACGAGCAAAACCCTGAGCTTAAAGCAACGGCAACAACGCGCCTTGCTCGTGTTCACCTTGCACAAAAGCAATATGAGCAAGCGCTAACAACGCTAAACGCCCAGCTTCCAGCATCATTTGCTGCTGCAGTCGCTGAATTAAAAGGCGATGTTTATGCTGCACAAGGCGACAAAGATCAAGCTCGCAGCCAATACCAAGCTGCTGCTGATAATGGCGGCCTTGAAAACAATCCGTTATTACAAATTAAACTTGATGACTTAGCACAAACTAGCCCAGCGGCGTAAGGGGTTAAGATGAAGAAGTTAACAGCGGCAACACTTGCTCTGTGTATCGCAACCCTGACTGGGTGTTCGTCAAGTGATGACGAAGAAGAACTAGTACTGCCTGAAATTGTTAATCAATTTGAGACAGAAGTAGTTTGGCAAGAATCAATCGGTGATGGTGTTCAGCACTATTTCTCGCGCTTAACACCGGCTATTCATAACGATGTTGTGTATGTAGCAAACCGCGAAGGTGAAGTTGAAGCCCTATCGCTTGAAAATGGCGATACGCTATGGCAAACAGATGTGCGTGAAAACCCAGCTTTCTGGCCTTGGGAAACCACAGAAAGTGCCAAGTTATCGGGCGGTATTTTACAAGCTTACGGCAAAATCTTCGTTGGTTCTGAGCATGGTTACTTAACTGCTCTTGACCGTGAAACAGGTGAAATTGTTTGGCGCAAAACTATGCCAGGCGAAGTACTTGCTAAACCAGCTGCAGGCGACGGCCTAATTTTTGTAAACCTAGGCTCAGGTAAATTATTAGCTGTACACCCAGATACAGGTGAAGAGCGTTGGAGCTTTGAACAAGAAGTGCCACCACTTACATTACGAGGTCAAAGTTCACCAACTGTAGCAAACGGTGGTGTATTGCTAGGCCTTGAAACAGGTAAATTAAGCGTATTAATTTCTGAAAATGGTTACTCTGCGTGGAGTGCTGAAATTGCTTCTCCAAAAGGTGCGTCTGAGTTTGAACGTTTGGTTGATGTAGATACACAAGCATTAATTAGTGGTCCATATGCGTATGCAATCGCCTATAATGGTAACTTAGCTGCCGTTGATATTCGTTCTGGTAATGTTGTTTGGAAACGTGAGTACAGCAGCTATCGTGATTTATCGATGGATAGCCAGTCTATCTATGTTGTTGATAGCGATGGTGTTGTTTACGGTCTAGATAAAACATCAGGTATTGAGCGCTGGAGCCAACCGGCACTGCGCGGCTGGTACTTAACAGGCCCTACCGTGGCTGGTAAGTATTTAGCACTAGGTGACCAAGAAGGTAACCTACACTGGTTAGACAAAGAAACGGGCGAGCTTGTATCGCGCGAAGACTTTGACAGCTCAGGTTTCTTTATTGAGCCAGTTGTTGCCGGTGACAAGTTAATTTTATACACCCGAGATGGTGAAGTTAGCGCGGTTAAAATTCCAAACTAACTTACTAATAGTAAACGTTATTTTTCTAAGGCTTCGCTTGGCGAAGCCTTTTGTTGTTTTTTTAAGAGGTAGTTTATGCTTCCCGTGATCGCTCTTGTTGGGCGACCCAATGTGGGCAAATCCACATTATTTAACCGTTTAACACGTACTCGTGACGCCCTCGTAGCCGACTTTCCAGGCTTAACACGAGATAGAAAATATGGCCAAGCTGATTACGATGGCTATGAATTTATCGTGGTAGACACGGGGGGTATTGACGGTTCTGAGCAAGGTATCGAAACTGAAATGGCTGAGCAATCGCTACTAGCGATTGAAGAAGCCGATATCGTGCTATTTTTAGTTGATGCCCGCGCAGGTATGACCGCCGCTGACCAAGCGATTGCTAACCACCTTCGTAAACAACAAAAGAAATGTTTTGTTGTGGCAAACAAAGTTGATGGTATTGATGCAGACTCGTACTGTGCTGAGTTCTATCAGTTAAGCTTAGGCGACGTACATCACATTGCAGCGGCTCACGGCCGTGGTATCACGCAGCTGCTTGAAACAACTTTACAGCCCGTTATTGCAGAACTTGCAGGCGAAGCTGAAGAGCTTGAAGAAAGTGATGACGAATTGGTTGATCTTTACAGCGAAGATGAAGAAGGCGAAGACAACCAGCAAGCCTTTGCTGACAAGCCAGTAAAGCTTGCTATTATCGGTCGCCCTAACGTTGGTAAGTCAACACTTACAAACCGTATCTTAGGTGAAGAACGTGTAATCGTTTACGATATGCCGGGTACAACCCGTGACTCTATCTATATTCCGATGACTCGTAACGACAAAGAGTACATTCTTATTGATACTGCGGGTGTTCGTAAGCGTAAGAAAGTAAGCGATGTTGTAGAAAAATTCTCTGTGATCAAAACCCTTAAAGCGATTGAAGACGCGAACGTGGTATTGCTTGTGGTTGATGCGCGCGAAGGTATTTCTGATCAAGATTTAAGCTTACTTGGTTTTGCCTTAAACGCAGGTCGTTCATTGGTTGTTGCTGTTAACAAATGGGACGGCCTTGATGATTACGTTAAAGAACGTATTAAGTCAGAGCTTGACCGTCGTTTAGGTTTCATCGATTTCGCACGTTTACACTTTATCTCTGCTTTACATGGCACAGGTGTAGGTCACTTATTTGAATCGGTAGACGAAGCATACGAGTCAGCAACTAAGCGTATCAGCACAGCGATGCTGCGTCGTATCATGGATATGGCTCAAGCTGATCACCAACCGCCACTTGTTCGCGGTCGTCGTGTAAAACTTAAATATGCTCACGCAGGTGGCTATAACCCACCACGTATCGTGATCCACGGTAACCAAGTTCATGACTTACCTGATAGCTACAAACGCTACTTAATGAACTACTACCGTAAAGCATTAGGTATTATGGGTACGCCGATTAAAATTGAATTTAGAGAAGGCGATAATCCATACGCGGGTCGCACTAATAAAGTGACTTTATCGCAAAAACGTAAAATTCGTGCATTTGCGAAAGAAAACCGCAACAAGTCGTAATTTCTACAGCTAAGCTTTAAGTATTAAAAAAACCTTGTGAGTATGACTTACAAGGTTTTTTTATTACTAAAACTATGCTTTATTTAATAAACGAACAATAAATAGAGCAGCATAAATGGACTTTTTAAGTCAGGTTATTTACGTCGATAACGTAGAAGAAGTACTCGACTTTTACTATCAAGCATTTGGTTTAAATACCAACCATATCAGTGACGATGCCGAATACGGTGAACTTATGACAGGATCTGTAAAACTTGCTTTTGCGACCCACCCGCATGCGCAATCATACTTCAAGCAAGGCTATATTCGCGCCCATCCTAAGCAACCAGCTCTTGGTTTTGAGCTAAGATTCAGCTGCCATAATTTAGTCGAAAGTTACGATAAAGCTGTGCTTGCTGGTGCTGAGCCATTGTGCCCGCCAACTAAAAAAGACGCCCAGCATTATGCGTATGTTCGCGCTATTGAAGGCACTTTAGTGTGTTTAGTAGAAGATTAGCTTTTTGTAAGGTCCGTTTTTGTTAGGTCAGTATGCAGCTCAAGGGTTAACTCGCGTAATAACTCGATTCGCTCCAAACTCATATTTGAGCGTGCCATTAACTTAGCCGTTAATTCTTCAGCATCAACTTTAAGTTGCATGCCCTGCTCTGTTAACGAAATTACTTTTTTACGCTCATCTTCACTTGATACCTGACGAGTCAATAAACCTTTGCTTTCTAGGCGCTTAACTATTGGTGTTAAGGTGCCAGAATCGAGGTGCGTGTCATGAGAAAGTGCTTTTAAGCTCACTTGGTTATTATACCAAAGTGAGTGCATCACAATATATTGCGGATAGGTTAAGTCATAAGCTTCGAGGATTGGTCGAAACGCTCTGATCAACGCATTTGTTGCACTGTATAAAGTGAAACATACATTGTCTGATAAGTTGTTGCTCATGCTGCTACCCTAAACTGAAATACAGCCGTATTATTGCCTTAATTTAGTTTGCGCGCAAATTATTTTCCGACGATCTATTGCCTTTTATAGTAAAGATCATTAAATTGATCGCAAATAGTTTGCGCGCAAATGTTTTGTGCAACTCATTAATTGATTCTAATACAGCAGATTCGAGGTTTATATGGCGACAAGTCAACAAATTCATTTAGTTTCACGCCCAACGGGTGTACCAACACAGGCTAATTTTGCGCAGGTAGACGTAACACTTCCTGATTTGAACGACGGCGAAGTGTTAATTAAAAATACCTGGATGTCAGTTGACCCTTATATGCGCCCGCGCATGATTGATCGTAAATCATATATCGCGCCATTTAACTTAAACGAAGTGATGGAAGCCGGTGCTATCGGCGAAGTAATTGAATCACGCAATGATGACTTTCCTGTTGGGAGCAAAGTAAGTCATATTAGCGGCTGGCGTACCATGCACATTAGCGATGGCAGCGACTTAACGTTACTGCCAAACGTACCTTTACCAGACCAACTATTTTTAAGTACTATGGGCATGACTGGGTTAACTGCATGGGCAGGTTTAACAAAGGTAATTAGCCTAAAAGAAACCGATACCGTGTTTGTTTCAGCTGCATCAGGCGCTGTAGGTAGCGTTGTTTGCCAAATTGCTAAGCTAAAAGGCTGTAAAGTGATTGCTTCGGTTGGCTCTGACGAAAAAGCACAAATGGTTAAAGCGTTGGGTGTTGATGCAGTAATTAATTACAAAACGGTAGCAAACCTAACAGAAGCCCTTGAACAAGCAGCACCACAAGGCATTGATGTGTACTTTGAAAACGTAGGTGGCGATCACCTTGAAGCAGCACTCAATGTAATGAACGATTACGGCCGTATTCCTGTATGTGGCATGATCTCAGGTTACAATAACGACACTGCACAGCCTGGGCCAAACAACCTGTTTTATATCAACTCGAAAAAGCTCACCATGCAAGGCTTTATCGTGATTGATTACTTTGATCAGTTCCCTGAGTTTATTGAACAAATGGGCGCGTGGATCAGCGAAGGTAAAATTAAATCTGAAGAAACGGTATACCATGGCATCGAAAATGCCGTTGATGCATTTCTTGGCCTGTTCGAAGGTAAAAATAAAGGAAAAATGCTAGTTAAGCTTTAACGCTTAGCATGCAAATAAAGCCTGTATCTTAGTTGGTACAGGCTTCTTATTTTCAGTCATTCAAAATCGATAAATACGCAAGTTCTGCTAGTTTTTCTAATGATGACGTTGCATTAGACTCAGGCTTTTCAGCATGAACTGAGTAGCGCCTTTTCGGGATCTTAACTTGAATAAAACCATGATTATTGGCCATATCAATACGCAGCATTTCACGTTCTTTTGGCGTTAAATGATTTTCATGGATCTTTTCAAGCTCACCATGATCAAGCCAAATAGCAGCACAATTTGGACATTCGTCTATTTCAACCACTTTTAGTGGGGTGAAAAAGCGTCGCATCATCACTACATCAGGGCAATTCGGGCAATTAATTCGCTTTGCTAAATCAACACATTCTGTTGGCAGGGTTTGTAAATGAGCCACCAGCACTTGCGCGGGTTTTAAATTCGGATCGCTAAAGTGAAATATTTGTCGGTTATCAAAAAATACCCCACCGCTTTTTGATAAATACACATTAACGTCACCAATGCTCACTGCTTCAAGGGCTGTTTTAGTACGCGGGCAAAACATAGACCATCCTTGTTTTATAATTAATTTAGCGCTTTTGTAATTAACGGTTTAAGCGGCTCAGGTAAGCTGATGTTACCAGCTAATACAAAGTCATGTGCTTCATTTGACATTTTTTGCCATGTTTTACGAATAATACCCAGCCATTTTTGTTCATCGTAATCAGGCTTACTACTTGCAAAATCAAGCATGTAATGCTCAATAAACACAAGGCTTGCAATGTCTTCAATCAATTGGCTATCAGGGTTTCGTTTTATGTTCTTTTTTGCAACGGCTGCGTATACGCGCTCACATTCTTCCGGCGCGTAACCCGCCGTTTTCATAAGGGCTGTTACACGCTCGGCATGAAAGTCATATAAAGCCGTACGCCATTGATAATAACCTTGCTTACCCATAGGAAAATCACTGCGAGGAGAGCGCCAACGCTCAATATGTTGGCCTCGCGCAGCAATATGCATCAACTCATCGGCTTGTGGATTAAAGCGGTTTAGCATATCGGTCATACGCATTGCATATAAAGACTCTTTTGCTAGCTCTTGATCATCTTGTTTTACACGATTTGGGTCGACAGCATTCGCTGCATCTATCGCTTTTATAACGGCTTGGTACATAGTGTTTAATCTTACTTGTGCTTGCAATTCATTGTATTTAGGTACAATTATTTTTTTAACTTGCTAAAAATTCAACTAAAATTCTAGATCTTCGCTAGACAACCAGCTAACCCTAAACTAGTATTTTTAAAAGCAAGATTAGCACTTAAATACCTACTTAATTCAGAGACGCCATTGCGTAATATTACATATTTTTCGTTGTTATTTACTTCTTTTTTTCTCAGTTTCTGTTTATTTTCGGCGATCGCACTAAAAGTGTTTTACGATAGACAAGAAATGCATGAAATTGAGCAAAATGCAGCACTTAACAGTTACAGCAGTAACCTTGAAAAAGCACTTGATAGCGCACTCCTTGGTCCTTACCTTGTTCGCGCCGCGATGCGTGACTTTACATACACACAAACTGAATTCGAAACCCTTGCCACTGAGATATTAACTCATAGTGATGGTAGCCAAACTATTCAACTTGCACCAAAAGGGGTTATTCAATACAGCTACCCGCTAACCAGTCACGAGAGTGTGATTGGTGTCGACTTATTCAAGATGCAAAGTATTGAAAAGTCATTACAAACAGCCATTGATACTCAAAAAATGCAAATCGATGGACCTAAAGAGTTGGCTCAAGGTGGTCAAGGCTTAGTCGCTCGATTACCAATTTTTGATCAAAATGAGTTTTGGGGGTTTGCAATCGCGGTGCTGCGTTTTCCAGAATTTATAGCAAATTTGAGCCCTGAGACTACTTCACACCCTCACCTCTATGAGGTCTGGCAAAAAACAGCAAATAGCTACGCGCCGCTTTTAAATAACCACAGTTTTGAGCAAAGCCACTGGTCAACTTACAGCCTCGATGTTGAAAATCAACATTGGGTTGTGGGTATTAAAGACGAGTTTGCTTATCGAGCGCATGTTGAATTTTTAGTATTACTACTCATAGCTCTGTTACTTTCATCGGTTAGCTGCTATTTGATTACGATTACTTGTCGGTTACGTGAGCATGAGCAAAACCTCGAAAAACTTGTGCAAAAGCAAACCTTAGAGCTGTCTGAACAGGCACTTGAATTAAAACAAGCTCAGTCACTCAGTGGCGTAGGCAGTTGGCATTTGTCGCCTGATAAAAGCATTAGGCAATTATCATCACAAGCTAAATCGCTATTCAAAGAACAAAGCAAAGCGCAATCAATTACTGATGTCTGTAAAAAAATCGATAGCTTTTATAAAAATTCGTTTTTAAATTTTATTCATACTAAGCCTAGTAGCCCAACTGAAATTGAGTACACGATTAAACTCAACGGAGAAAAACGCTGGTTTCATGAGCACGCTGAATGGAACCCTAAAACCAACACCTTGGTTGGTACGATTAAAGACATAAGTGCTGAAAAACAACGCCAACATGAGCTTTACCAGCAAGCACATTTTGACTCGGTCACCGGCCTTGCCAATCGCCATTACAGCGAAAAATATATCGCTAGTTTATGCCCTGAAGACCAATACAGTAGCGGCCTTACTTTATTGTGTGCCGAGATCAAAGGCTATCGTCAATTAGAAGATATTTATGGTCAAGATTACTTAAATGAACTACAGACAACGATAGCTAACCGGCTAATTGAATTTTCTGACTTACATCAAGCGTTTTGCGCTCATATAAAACCTGGCTGTTTTTTAATATTACTAAAAGAAGCCATTTTTGATGAAAAACTCGCCGCCCTATTAGATAAATTACAGCATCAGGTCGGCGGTATTATTGAAACCGCTGGTAGCGCTCATTTTTACCACTTATACATTGGCGTGGGTTATCCGCACTTACAAAACATCGATGCGGCTGAGCAAATCAATACAGCTCTCATTGCGATGAATGAATGCCCCCGTACACAAAAACCATTTACTGTTTATAGCCAATCTCTGAAAGATAAGCTTATTGCACAAAGTAACCTCGAAAGTGATCTACGTCATGCGCTTGCGGCCAACGAACAGCTAAGTATGGTGTATCAGCCAATTGTAAACACTATAGATGGCACACTGATTGGCTGTGAAGCGCTTGTACGTTGGCAGCACCCTGTTCGAGGCTTTGTGTCACCAGTGGAGTTTATTGCCATCGCTGAGCAATCAGAGCTCATTAATTTATTATCTCGTTGGATTGTTGCTAAGGTTGCTGAAGATTGCCACCGCATGGTTGAAAATAACATTCGTATTAAAGTGTCGATCAATCTCTCACGTAAACAGTTCTCTGATGTGCATTTAGTTAAACGATTAAGCAAAGAAAAAGCTAAGCTATTTCCGGCTAATCAAAAAATTAATCTTGAGATCACCGAATCCGCCCTATTTCAAAATACCCAGTACGCCATAAACCTAATGCATGAACTTAAATTAGCAGGTTTTAATTTATCACTTGATGACTTTGGAACGGGTTATTCATCACTGTCGTCGATTCAGCAGTTTCCGTTAGATAACGTTAAGATTGACCGTGCCTTTATTTGTAACTGCGTTGATAACCCACGAGATGGTTTATTTTTACAAACGATGAGTGATTTAGCCCATCAACTAGACTTAACGATTACTGCAGAAGGGGTCGAAAGCTCAGAGCAATGGCAGTTGGTGAGTGATAAAGGCATTGATTATATTCAAGGTTACTTAATATCAATGCCCTTATCTATTGATGATTTTATAGCGTTTGACCCGGTTGCGTAAGATCCACAGCCAAGCTTTGTTTTGGTTTTTCGATCATACGGGAAAGCTCTTTTTCGCCATCGCTGACAATAATGGTTGGCGTATACATTAAGTCGTGCTGTTTTGCTAACCCTGCAGGGTCTAGCTTGTCGTAGCCAACGGCCACTAGTTTAAGTGAGCCTAACTGCACCTTTGCAGTATCGAGAAGTTTTAAAAATCGAGGCACTTCACGTTTTGAGTCATGACACCAAGTGCCCAAGAACACCAAAACCTGCTTACCTTGCAGTGCTTTTATCGTGGTTAACTCTTCTTCACTCGGTGTGTATTCATCGTACTCTTCACTAAACGAAGAGTAGTCTTTAAGTAAGTCATCACGACTTATCTCTCCACTGTATGGAGCGGTACCTGCAAATGTCAGGGCAGAGAATAACAAAGCGGCGATATAAATTAGTTTTTTCATTTTTTTTGTTCTCAAGATATTTTCTTCACCTTAACCAATTTAGCAACAACACTCCAGCAGGCTTTGTGCAAAGAATCGTTATTTTTTGCAGGTTAAATTGGCATGTAAAGTAAAAACAAACTACTATATTAGATATATCTAATATAAGGTTTACTATGTTTTCCTTCAGAACAATTGTGATTTGTACTGTGTTACTTTCACCTAGTCTTTATGCCGAAACAAAATCAGCGACTCTAGAAACTCAAGCAGCGCAGCGAGCAACTGAATTTGCCACGACGCTTAAATCAGCATTAGGAGCCGCAATCAAGCAAGGTGGTTTAGTCGAAGGAATTAACGTGTGCAAAATGCAAGCCCCGGCCATTAGCGATAGCTTATCAACTGATGGTTGGACGGTAGCGCGTAAAAGCACTAAAAACCGTAATCCAAATAATCAACCCGATGAATGGGAAGCTGAAAAAATCGCCCAGCTGCTCGATATGATCAGAAACACTGAGAGCATCGACAATGTGACTTTTTCAACCAATAAAGATGGTCAATTTCGCTTTGCTAAAGCGATAAAAGTCGCGCCAGTTTGCCTCAATTGTCATGGCCAAACAATTGCGCCAGAAGTAAAACAAGCACTCAACGAACATTACCCAAATGATTTAGCCACAGGCTATCGGCTTGGTGATCTAAGAGGAATATTCTCTATTACCAAAACGCTCGAAACGCCTGAGCCATAAAATAAAAGCCTTGTACTCGCATAGTTTGCTCCTTAGCCATTAAAATACCCTTTTAAAATCAACCATGGTGCCATTTATGTCTTTTCCTCCTTGCCCACAATGTAACTCTGAATACGTGTATGAAGATCAAAACAATTTAGTATGCCCAGAATGCGCTCATGAGTGGGATCCTAATGCGGTTGATACCGATGATGTGATCAATGTGAAAGATGCTAACGGCACCTTATTGGTCGATGGCGATAAAGTGACTGTTGCGAAAGATTTAAAAATTAAAGGCAGCTCACAAGTGATTAAAATAGGCACCAAAGCCGTGATCCGCCGCGTGTTAGACAAAAAAGACCACGAATTAGACTGTAAAGTTGATGGCGTTGGTGAAATGATGGTAACCGCTAAGTTTGTTAAAAAAGCCTGATAACATTATGAAATTGTTATATATTGCTGTGAATAATTACGCAGCAATTTCAATAAGCTAACTTTTTTAATAGCCAAACTTTTCAACAACAATCCCTGTTACTTCACAATGTTCGCAGCTCAACTGCCAGCCAGCAGCCCATGTGGTTGCGCTAAGCTTTGCTTTGCAAAGCGGGCAAACTTCGCCAGCAAAGGTACTGGGAGTAATATCTTTAGCTTGCTTAGAAAACGGTCTTAAAAACCAAATAATATTATCGTCGATACTGATGGTTAGATCGTGGCGTAACGTCTCGCAATAAGCATCAAACACCGCTTGTTTGTACTGTTTTTCGTGCTCAGCAGATTGACTGGCATAAACACTCAAAGCGTTTTCAATGTTTTTTAGGCGTTCGGGCCATGCTTGTGCGTCTATATTCGCTTTGCAATCTAGCAGCTCATCAAGAGTGTAACTTGCATAGTTTGGTTCAATCATAATTGTCATCCTTGCTTTG
The DNA here is from genome assembly GCF_037027245.1 of Pseudoalteromonas sp. CH_XMU1449-3. Classification (NCBI taxonomy): domain Bacteria; kingdom Pseudomonadati; phylum Pseudomonadota; class Gammaproteobacteria; order Alteromonadales; family Pseudoalteromonadaceae; genus Pseudoalteromonas; species Pseudoalteromonas sp. CH_XMU1449-3. The sequence goes on along the minus strand of NZ_JAYMDY010000010.1, from coordinate 48,993 downwards.
GGTTATTAATTCTTTGGGTATTCAGTTTTTTGAATACAATGTTCCATTTTGCTTTATTTGCAACAGCCATTGCTCAAATAAATTGTTCGCGATACTCAGCTCTTCATCTGTAAGTGTCGGGTATTGTCTTTGCTCAAACCACGCATAACGATTATACACATCGTTATTTTGCGTGATTTCCATAATGAGTAGATTTATAGCGTAGGCTTTTGCTGCACTATGCTCACCAACTTGTTCGCTGTAATACATGCTCGCTAAACTCATCAGCGCTTGTTCACTACCCTGCTTCGCTGCTTGCTCTAAAAATACGGTTTTACGCTCTTTAAAACTATCACGATTTTTGATGAACTCTGCACGTGACAACTTCTCAGGAAATTGCGACTTCATGTAAAATTCGGGCGTTAGCCCAGCAAACGTTTGCTGCGCATAAGCGGAGCCATTTTCTGCAGCCTCTGCCAAATAACTGTAAAAAGAACGCCGCGTTGCTAAATCTAATCCTTGGCAATACTCATATTTATCTAAAACACGGCTTTGTATCTCGCCAGCATCACTAAACTCATAGATTTCAGCCAACTTTACTTCCAGGACCTGTTCATCTAAAGGCGCATTAAAACAATACTTAAGGTTTTGCGCGATGAGGTAGTTAGCCTCCACATCACCTTGCTGAGCACGTTGCTTTAGCTCTGTAAAATGGTCTAGAAACACGCCATCAAAACGCCAGTTTGGTGGGTTTTTGATAATAAGCTCGCGACTATTATTTACCTCATTCCCTTGCTCAACTAATTTATCTGCTAACAAACTCGTTTCAAGCTTGGTAGCGGGCATGCTCACTTGTGCGTCAACTTGCTGCGTAGCTCTTTTATTATTCGATAGTTCTGAACTGGTAGCTAATGGAGCAGTTTTTTGAGAGACGTAACTGTTAATAAATATTACGCATACTAATACCATAGCCACAGTTAAAAGTGGCTTTTTCCGTTGTTTAATAAAAGCATACCCAGACATAACAACCTACTTATCACTCTTGTTGCTAAGTAAGTTACAAGAAAACAATAATAAAAGCGAAGCTAAACTTCTAAATATGACAGCCTAAAATCATGATGGCGATCAAACAAACTAACAACTTTGTACCCAAACATTGAGTTAAAGTTATTAACTTGCTAGATTATTTTTTGTTCGAAAAATAATCCCTTTACTTAAGTTTATGCAAAATATGGAGATCATCGAATGCGCCTCATGCTCAATACATCGATTTTTATAATTGCCGGTCTTACCCTTGCTGGCTGTGGCGATAATAAAACAGAAACAACAAATTCTGAAGATATAAAAACTGCGAGTTCTACTATTAAAAGCACGCAAAAATTAGTCACTCCAGAAAACTACATAAGAGCTGAAGATGACTTTTCATTTTTCGACTTTCAACTAAGAGCAGGCGGTAAAATCAATGAGTTCTTTTACATCACTGAACCAACGCCACTGGATCAGCAAAGTGTAGTGAGAATGAATAAAGATACTCTGTATGCAGGCGCTGTAGTAGATACTGAAGGAGGTGCTACTGTAACAATTCCTGAGTTTCCTGATGATCGATATTTCTCGGTCTATGTTGTTGATAATGATCACTACGCAACAGCGGTATTTTATGAATCAGGAACTCATGCTTTACCTAACACAACAAAGTATCAGGCAGTTATTCAAAGGATCCAGCTTCTTGCTCCAGATGACTCTGCTGATGTTGCTCTTGTAAATGAATTACAAAAGAAAATTATCATTTCTACAAATAGTAATGACACTTTTCCAAAGCCTGACTGGGATAAGCTATCAATGCTTAAACTTCGCGCCGATTATGAAAAAGAGTTTCAAAAATTCGCACAATACGAAGCTGATTGGATGGGCAAAAAAGGAGAAGTTAACGAACAAAGCCGCCACTTAGCAGTGGCTGGTGCTTGGGGTCTATTTCCTGAAAAAGACGCTGTTTATATAAACTATACAGGCCCTGCCGATCCAAGTAAGTGCTATTCTGCAACATACGAAGTACCTGATAATGATGCGTTTTGGTCTATTACTGTTTATGGTGATGATGGCTTCATGAAATCAACGAACAACATAATTAATGATCGTAATGTTACCCTAAACGAAAATGGAACATTCACCGCATTTTTCGGCTCAGAACAAGCTTGTGGCGATCAAGCTAATAGAGCTGATATTACTCAAGGCTGGAACTTTCTCATGCGAGTTTACAGGCCTGGCGAAAGTATTTTAGACAGAACATATAAGCTACCTGAAGTCACAGAAATTTAAATTACTATCTTGAGCCTGAATTATGAACTTTAGGCTCATTACAGCCATTTTCACTGCTTAACTGCGGTTTCGCTTCGCTTGCTTTGAACAGGTGAAAAACTTAAAGTTAGAAAGTTACCAGAGCCTATTAAGGGGTCTAGTTCGTCTTTATTAGGAATATTGTGTATGGACGCATTACCGTATCTACAAAAGGTGACACTCAAACGAGAGCACGTTTTCTCTTTTGATACATATCCATTCTCTATTCCTGCGGTTAATCAGCTCTTTGAAATAGACTTTTCGAAACATGTCACAATATTTGTAGGTGAAAATGGTTCTGGGAAATCGACTCTTTTAGAAGCAATTGCTATCGCCTTAGGTTTTAACGCCGAAGGTGGTTCTAAAAACTTTAACTTTCAAACTCAGCAATCGCATTCAGAGCTTCATAAGTACTTGCTACTCTCAAAATCGTTTAAGAGATACAAAGATGGTTTTTTCTTGCGAGCTGAAAGCTTCTATAACGTTGCATCAAATATTGATGACTTGGATTCGGGATTTTCTGGAGGAGCTAAGCTGATAGATGCCTATGGTGGTACATCCCTTCATCACCAATCACATGGCGAATCGTTTTTAGCGCTTATGGTAAACCGCTTCATCGGCAATGGGCTTTATATTTTAGATGAGCCTGAGGCCGCACTTTCTCCTGCTAGGCAGTTGGCTGTTTTAAGTCGCATGTTTCAACTAATTGAACAGAACTCTCAGTTCATTATTGCCACACACTCACCGATTTTAATGGCATACCCGGGTGCGAGGATCTACCAAGTGGGAGCACAAGGTATTGAACAAATAAATTATGAGGATACTGAGCATTACCAAATTACAAAGGCGTTTTTAAACAACCCACAGCCAATGCTTGAAGAGCTTTTCAAGTCAGAAGATCACTAATTATATTATTTCTGATGCTATGCATGAACAAAGGTAAGCAATAAAGCATGCTTACCTTTATAGGGCGTGTTTAGATTTAACTAAATTTGTTTTGGTAATTTAGTCGAAATAACGGCGGTAATAACAATAAATAACAGTGAGATAGCTAAACAGGCTGCTAAGCCATACACCTGAAAAACTAAGCCAGACAACACAGTACCAATTAAGCGTCCCATGGCATTGGCCATATAGTAAAACCCGACATCAAGTGATACGCCATCGGCATCAGCCATGCTAACAATTAAGTAGCTGTGCAAAGATGAGTTAATCGCGAATAGCACACCAAATAACATCAGTCCGCCTATCAGCATTGGTTTTACTGCCCAGTCAAAACCAATAGCAAGGGCAATGGCTAAGGTGACTAAAGCAAGCAGTGATGCCCACTTAACTGTTTCTGCACTTGGTGACGTTTGCTTATTGAGTTTAATGATTTTAGGTGCAAAAGATTGCACTATCCCATAACCAATGATCCACGCAGCTATAAAAGCGCCCACGGTCCAATGATCCCAACCAAAGGCTTGTGATAAAAACACCGGTAGTGCAACTACAAACCAAACATCACGCGCACCAAACAAAAACAACCTCGCGGCTGACAAGATATTGATTGAACTGCTTTTTGAAAATATCTCGTTAAACTTAGGTTTGTTTTTGGCTTTGCCTAAATCATTTTTAAGTGCATAAATACTAAAACACCACACCACCAGCAAAGTAGCAGCCATGGCAAGCATTGCGCCTTTAAACGACATTAATGTGAGAAGTAAACCACCTAAAAAGAAGCCCACACCTTTTAAGGCGTTTTTAGAGCCTGTTAGTATCGCTACCCATTTAAACAAGGTGCCTTCTTGGCCACTGGCAACCAGCATTTTGATTGAGCTTTTAGCGCTCATTTTATTGAGATCTTTGGCAATCCCAGACAGAGCCTGCGCCAACATCACATAGGCTACACTCAGCCATTCAGGAGGGACTGCCAACATGAACAAGGCTACAACCTGTATAGCAAGGCCAATGTTCATAGTTTTATTTAAACCAAGCCTTGCGCCTAAATAGCCGCCCACTAAGTTAGTGACAACACCAAAAATCTCATAAAACAAAAACAGCATGGCAATACTCAAAGGCGAGTAGCCAAGCGCATGAAAATGCAGTACCACCAACATTCTCAATGCGCCATCTGTTAGCGTAAATGCCCAGTAATTCCCAGTGACAATTAAGTACTGCTTTATATCAGCGGGAAGATTAGCCAAACGCGTCATTGCTTTTAACCTTGAAGTGATCGCGCAACTTTTCGGGCAAGTTCGGCGGTACGGTTTGCATAACCCCATTCGTTATCGTACCAAACATACAGCTTAACTTGAGTCTCGTTGACAACCATGGTTGATAACGCATCAACAATGCTTGAGCGTGGATCAGTTTTGTAATCGATAGAAACAAGTGGCTTTTCTTCATAGCCCAAAATGCCTTTTAGCTCGCCCTCTGCGGCTTCTTGCATCCACTGGTTAATTTGCTCAGCGGTAGTAGGCTTTTCAACTTCAAACACACAGTCTGTGATTGATGCATTGGCTAACGGCACACGAACCGCGTGGCCATTTAATTTACCTTTAAGTTCAGGGAAAATATGTGTAATCGCTGTTGCAGAGCCGGTTGTAGTTGGAATTAAGCTCATGCCACATGCGCGAGCACGTCGTAAGTCTTTATGGGGCGCATCTAAGATAGTTTGCGTGTTAGTGATATCGTGAATAGTGGTCATTGAACCATGTTTGATACCAATTTTTTCTTGCAATACTTTAACCACAGGCGCTAAACAGTTGGTAGTGCACGATGCTGCTGTAACAATATCATGCTGATTTACATCGTATAAATCATCGTTTACACCCATTACAATATTCAGCACACCGTCTTCTTTTACAGGGGCAGTGACAACAACTTTCTTCACACCTTGATCAAGATAGGCTTGCAGTAACTCGGTTTTTTTCATCACACCAGAGGCTTCAATAACGATATCGCAACCAGACCAATCAGTGTCTGCAATCGTTTTATTTTGCGTAACGTTAATTTCGTGGCCATCGATGATCACAGCATTGTCGTTACTTTCAACCTCATGAGGCCAAATACCGTGCACCGAATCATACTTTAGTAAGTGAGCCAATGTAGCTGCATCACCCGCAGGATCATTAATTTGCACAAACTCAACGTCGTCCCATGCAAACGCTGCTCTTAGTGATAAACGACCCATACGGCCAAAACCATTAATGCCTACTTTAATTGCCATTGTTAAGCTCCTACTTTTTGAAAATTGTCGAAAAATGAACGTTGTACTGGGTTATGCAACGATTTAGGGCGAATAGCCTGCACTTGATTAACTATGTCATTTTTAGCATAGCCAAGCTCATGCATTAATAAACCAATAACTAACCCTGTGCGGCCTGAACCGCCTTTACAATGCACAGCCACGCTACCACCGCTTTTTATGATGGCAAGAATCTCGTTAAGGTGTTTGTTGAAAGCTAAACTAAACGCTTCGCTTGGCGCGTCATCATCAACAATAGGTAATTGAAACCAGCTGAGATCTGCTTGCTCACATTCGATTGCAAGCTGCTGCGCGCCATTTTTAACAAGCTCTTCATCGTACATTAGAGTAATAATTGCTTTTGCACCTGCCGCTTTTAAATCTGCTACAGACTGTGATAAGCCAACGCTTTTTGTGCCAGGGCAAGGGGTAAAAATAAATGCCCCTGTTTCTAGCTGTAAAATATCAAATGGATGTGATTGCATTATGATTCCCCAATTATTCTTTAAACCAATGTGTTGTTTTATTGACGATTGCAACCAACGACAGCATTACAGGTACTTCGACCAACACCCCAACAACGGTTGCTAATGCTGCACCCGAGTGCAAACCAAATAATGAAATAGCCACTGCGACCGCTAACTCAAAAAAGTTAGAGGTACCAATTAAACATGCTGGCCCGGCAATGTTGTGCTTAAGCTTAAGTTTTAACGCAATGAAATAGGTGATTGCAAAAATACCGTAGGTTTGCAAAACAAGAGGAATGGCAATCAGTACAATGTTAAGCGGTTGGGCTAAAATCGTGTTGGCCTGAAACCCAAACAGTAAGACCACAGTGGCTAATAAGCCAACAACTGAATACGGTTTAATTTTCTCTAAAAATGACTGCACTGCAGCTTCATTTTGTGCTGAATTATTAAGAGCTTTTCGTGTTAATACCCCAGCGATAAGTGGCAGCAATACATACAACACAACCGAAATCATCAATGTAAGCCAAGGTACATGAATATCAGATACACCCAGCAACAACCCCGCAATAGGTGCAAAGGCAAAAATCATAATGATGTCGTTCACAGACACTTGCACTAAGGTGTAATTTGCATCGCCTTTGGTCAGTTGTGACCACACAAACACCATTGCCGTACAAGGTGCAACACCAAGCAAAATCATGCCTGCAATATATTCTTGCGCAGTTTCAGGGCTAACGAAATCTGCAAATAACCCTTCAAAAAATAGCCAACCTAATGCGGCCATTGAAAACGGTTTGATAAGCCAGTTAATGATTAAAGTGAGCATCATCCCTTTAGGGTTTTTACCGACTTCTTTGATTGTTGAAAAATCAACTTGCACCATCATCGGGTAGATCATTACCCAAATAAACAGTGCAACAACAATGTTTACATGGGCCACTTCGGCTTTCGCTATTAGCTCAAATAAAGGCGGAAACATCACCCCAAGCGTCACACCGATGGCAATAGCAGCAGCAACCCATACAGATAAATATCGTTCAAAAACACCCATTTTCAGTCCTTAATTGCAGCAACGAGCAACACGGGTTGGGCGATCATCCCCCATCGCATTTAGCCTTGCTAACTCGTTTTCTATGAAATTCGGTTCGTTTACCACGGTCGAGGTAATTGTTTGTTTCATCCACATTGGTAAGGTCGGGTTTAAAGAGTAAAACACCCACTGCTGGTGTTTTCTATCCGACAAAATGCCCTGTTTTTTAAGTTGCGCTAAATGCCTTGAAACCTTTGGTTGGCTTTGCTCGTTAAGTGCCGTCATTAATTCGCATACGCAAACCTCTTGCTCAACGGCGATAAGCAGTAAGCTTTTTAAACGAATATCATCTGCAAGGGCTTTATAAAATGTGGTTGGCGAAATCGATGCTGGTTTTTCTTTGTTATGGGATTGCACAAACTGTTTAATTCGCTCATTGAGCTCTTGCAAGGTTTTTTCAAAGGCGTGAGGTTCAGGACGCGTTTTTGGATCAATAAAGTCCCAGCCTAAACAATGTGTACCATCAACGCGATTAGCGCATTCTTTTGCAGCGTCATCACATAAGGTAATGACGTAATCAAAATGTAGGTTAGTTACATCGTTTAAGTGCTTTGAGTGTAAGTCATCAGTTTTTAGACCAAAATGCTCAATCGCCGCAAGCGTACGAGGGTCTACCGCATAAGGTTCAGTACCCGCACTAAACACCTCAAACTCACCTTTACCATGATGTTTAAGCAACGCTTCAGCCATAATTGATCGGGCTGAATTTTCTGTACATAAAAAGAGAACTTTCACGACTCACTCCATAACAACTTGGTTATATAATATTTTTGTTATATAAAGTGCGCAAGTTATTTTTCTTGATGACTTAGTTTAAATTGAACTAAAGAAAGAATCTGGCGCATCTTCGCGCCAGCTTAGATCTTGCCGTTTTTAGAGGGTTATTTTGCTTGTAAGGTTAAATAGTCACTCATGACTTTTTCAAGATGATCGTAATCTTTTTGCTGAGTAACAGCCCCTGCGACCACCACCTGCGTTGTTGGCTCATACATCACCAAAGTGCCCCAAAAGCCACCATGTTGATAAACCAAGGTGCCGTTATATTCTTTTGCAAATACACCTAAACGGTAAGGGCTATCTGCTGGTAAGCCTTTATCCGAGAGCATGAGTTTGAGCGTTTCTGGATGTTTGAAGACCTTACCTGAAAATAAAGCATGATAAAATTTAGCCATACCGATTGGGCTGGCAACAAGCCCACCACCACCATACAAATCAACTGTTGGGCTCCAATTAAAAGTATCGGTGCCATGCAAGTATTGATGTACGCGTCGAGACTCATCCACAGCAAACGAATCACCCCGTTCCCAGATCACATTTTCGATATGATTTTTATCGAAACTTAAGTATTGGCGAACCGCTTTAGGTAGCGGTAAATCTGTCACTCTTTCAATAATATGGCCGAGTAACACATACCCGGTATCTGAATATGAAAAACGCTCACCAGGTTTACCAACTGGGTCGCCCCACTCTACACACCCTTTAATTTGCTCGCGCATCATAATATCTTGCTGCGGATTTGCCATTATGCCAGCTAAGTACTGGTCGCTTTGGGCATGATCATATAACCCTGCCGTATGACTCAGCACTTGCTTAAGCGTCATTTTATCAAGGGCATAGCCATCGCTTTCAAGAAGCGCAAAAAAGTCGTCAGAAATTAACTTATCAAGCGTTGTATCAAGGTTTAATTTTCCTTCCTCGTGCAAACGTAGCACCGTTGCCGCAGTGAAAGTTTTGGTCACACTGGCAATTCTAAATAAACTATTTGGGTTAATAACTTGCGGCGCATTTTCTTTACTTTGCTTTGCCGTTGAAAAAGCATGTCCATCATCAACAATCACATGAAGTGCAAAACCTGTAAGGGGAGCTTGTTGGTTTGCATTGAGAACTTGGCTCATTAAAGCATGGTGAGTTTCGAGTGGCTTTGTAGGCTCAGCAGTCACTGGCAAAGCCATTAGCGATAGAGCAACAAATAAAGAGCTTAGTGTTTTTTTACTCGCTTGAAAGCACCAGCGTTCCATAACATTTTCCTTAAAAAATAGTCCTTAATTAGCGCCTACAGCTTTCGAAAAAAGGCAGTTAAGCAGCCTAAATACTGCTTAACTGACATTAACAAACAGCTTTCGTGTTGTCGAATTAATATGTTAATGCTATTTAGTAAGCATAATTGCAGCCTTAGCAAACATATTTTGAGGCGTTTTAAGAAGTTACTGATGCTCCCTTAAGTCTCTTTCAAATTCAGTTTCTGTTTTAACTGGAGTGCAATGTGTAGTGACTTCAGTTTTGCCAATTTTTTCAGGTTCGTCTGAGCTATAAATCGTGGTGTTATAACTTCGATCTATTTCCCCTGGGCAGTGATGATCTGCGATTACTACATCCTCAAACTCACCCATTTGCTGCTGTGAGGCACAGCCAGATAAAAGTAATGCAATAAAGGTTAGTGTGTATTTCATAACAAATCCTCTTCAAAAGTTCGGGGTGAGTTTTTTGGCACATTGTCTTGGCGTAAAATCCATTTTGCTATGTCATCTTTACGCATAAACTTAACCCCCTTATGCTGCTTTGCATAGGTTATAAAGTCATCCAACGCTTTCACTCTAGCGGGAGTGCCCGCTAATCTATCGTGAGCACTGATAGACATCATTCTTCTGCGTTGTTTGCCTTCCTTGTAGAGCACATCAAACTCGTCTTTAAGCTCTTGTAAATACGCCTTACCAGTCATGGCTGTGCTGCCAGTGTATCGAACTATATCGTTGTTTCGAAAAGTGTATGGAACAACAACAATGTCGTCACTTCCAACAGGTGTTAGCGATGGCTCATCACGAGATAAATCGTCTATATGATAAATAAAACCTAATTCTTTAAGGATTTTGAGTGTATTTTTTGAATGCCTCATCCAAAAAGCATTAAACCCCATAGGTCGCTGCCCTGTTACTTTTTCAATGATATTTGCACTTTTTATGTATGACTGTCGCTCTTGCTCTTCACTCATAGAGTATTGAGGGGTCCATGTTTGTCCGTGCCCTGATGCTTCATGCCCGCGCCGCACGACCTCTTTTGCTAACTCAGGGTTTAATTCAACAGCTCGGCCAACCATGTGTGAGGTTACTTTAATATGATGCTTATCCCATAAATCTAGCAGCCTAGGTATGCCTTCACTCATGCCGTACTGGTACCAAGAGGGCGAAATAGTGTCAGGATACCCAACCTCTTGCGGTGGAAACGGGCCCGGATCTGATTGGTCTTGCGCTGTTGCCTCAAACTGCATCGAAATAGAGATCACAAGTTGAGCATCATCAGGCCAAAATACAGATGTTGCCTCCTTCGCTTGAGCTACACCTAAGGAGCTTAGAACAAACACCAACGCAATTAAAATTGGCTTTAAAAATTTCATCATTTATTTCCCTGATATACTGGGTAGTCTGTGTAACCTCGCTCATCACCACCAAATAAAGTAGTAGGATCTGATATTTCATTCAAAGGTAAATTGTGCTCTAAACGATAAGGTAAATCAGGGTTTGCAATAAACTTTCTGCCAAATGCAACATAGTCAACTAAGCCTTCACCAATTAGTTTATCGGCCTTTGCTAATGTGTAATTTCCTGCAACCACTATTTTGCCACCAAAGCTTTCACGTAATTTAACTCTAAACTCATCTGTTACGAGGGGAGCATCATCCCAATCAGCTTCCGCTAAATGCACATAAGCAATGCCAAGTTCATCAAACTTTTTAGCTAGATATAAAATGGCATCGATTGCTTGCGGATCATCCATGCCTCTTTGTGTAATAAAAGGAGCTAATCGAATAGCCGTTTTTTCTGGGCCGATAGCTTGGCTAATTGCGGTAATGATTTGCAGCGCGAACTTTGCTCTATTTTCAATATTACCGCCGTATTCATCGGTACGTTTGTTTGATGTTTGCCTTAGAAATTGATCAATTAAATAGCCATTGCCTGCATGTACCTCAACGCCATCAAACCCTGCTGCAATCGCATTTAAAGCAGCTTGTTTATAGTCTTCAACAATGCCCTTAATTTCATTGGTCGATAATTCACGTGGTGTAGGACAATCAAGCATTTGGCCTTCGCCATTTTCATCAACCACCCACACTTGCGCATTTGGAGCAATAGCACTTGGCGCAACTGGCAAGCCGTCTGGATGAAAGACACTATGCGACATTCTGCCAACATGCCATAACTGAGAAAAAATGAGTCCATTTTGCTGATGAACAGCCTGCGTTACTTTGCGCCATCCATTGATTTGCTCTTCAGTATAAATCCCGGGGGTAAATGAGTAGCCCTTTCCTTGTGCAGAAATTTGCGTCGCCTCTGATACTATAAAACCTGCACTGGCTCTTTGCGCATAATATTCTGCCATTAGACTTGTCGGAATATCGCCTGGTTGAGCCGTACGTGAACGGGTCATTGGAGCCATCACTATTTTATTTGCGGTTTTATGATGACCAATTTGGTCTGTATTAAATACTCTATTTTTCATGTGTGTACCTTTTAAATAAGCTCGCTGCGTGTAAATAAAATTTCTATTTTTAAGCCATCAGGCCCTTGAATAAACACTTGATGCTCATTCGCTGCCGGCACTTCCCGCTCAACGAATGGTATTGAAGTTGCTTCTAGCCGTGCTTTAACTTCTTGATAATCAGTTGCAAAGAAAGCAAGGTGGTCAACCGTTGATAAGCCAACTGCTTCTGTTGATACCGAAGCTTGGGTTAAGTAATCAGATTGCGATTCATTTATGCCAAACTTAGCTGCTATATGAATGCATGGTGTATCCAAGTCGTCATATAACCAAACACCATCAAAACCAAATGCTGGCCTTGGCCCCTTTTTAAGGCCTAACGACGACTCTAAAAACTGAGCCATGTGCTGGATATTCGTTGCTAATAACAGAGCATGATTAAGCTGCATTTCTATCTCCTTCAAGTGATGAAATGAGTTTAACTATTTTGACTAAATTGATAATTAGCCTTAGAGTTAAATAAGTATTCATTAAAACTGAAGAATAATGTCAAAAATTGATGATATGGCACTTTTTGTTCACGTTGTAAAAGCGGGAGGTTTAGCCGCTGCGGGAAGAAAATTGGGGCTTTCGCCTGCAAGCATGACAGCACGAATTAATAAAATTGAGCAAAATTACGATACGCGATTGTTAACGCGTAATACGCGCAGTATTGCCTTAACAGATGCAGGTGAACGTTTTTATAGTGGCTGTTTAAGAGTATTAGCAGAAGTCGAAAACACAGAAAACATACTTCAAGAGTCGCAACAAAGCCTAAGAGGCCAGCTGAAACTCTCTGCAACATCTGACTTTGGTCGCCAGTTTGTTGCACCCGCATTAGCAGAATTCATCAATAGCCACCCAGATGTTAAACCGCACTTAGTACTGACAGATGGGGTTACCAATATTGTTGAGGAGGGGATTGATCTGGCATTTAGATTCGGCAATTTGCCTGATAGTAACTTAATTAGCCGCCCGCTATGTAATAACCGCCGTGTTTTATGCGCCTCACCAAGCTATATAGAATCGTTTGGCTTGCCAAGGCATCCCGAAGATTTAAAAAATCATCGTTGCCTTGTACTTGAGCGACTCGGGCAACCACTAAATGACTGGCATTTTGAGATAGATAACACGCACTTGTCTATCAAAGTCGCTCCCCACCTTTCATGCTCAGACGGTGAGGTGATCAGACGCTGGGCAAATCAAGGCCATGGCATAGCCTTAAAATCATACATTGATATCAAAAATGACCTCAAAACAGGCGACCTTATATTGATACTAGATGAGTATGTTCGAGGCTTTAGCCACAGCGATAAAAAAAATGTCGGCCTACAGGTGATATATCCAAGCAGGCAATTCCAACCTCGGCAAGTGAAAGCGTTTATAGAGTTTTTTGAGTGTTGGTTTAAAAAGCACTGCTAACTTTAAATAAATCGCAAAGTAGATTTAATAGTTAACACTACTTTATAAGCATATTCACAGCCATAATTACCAAAAGCCCTGCAAAGACTTTCTTGATGGTAGACACAGGTAAATGATGCGTTGCTTTTGCACCTAATGGTGCGGTAAACCACGAAGTACAAACAATACCAAACAAGGCTGGTAAATAAACAAAACCGGCAAAGCCCTCTTTTAATGTAAGGTACTGACTGCCCGAACTGATGTAACCCACTGAGCCAAATAGCGCAATGACAATACCGCAGGCCGAGGCACAGCCAATAGCTTTTTTCATATCAACCGAGAAAAACGTCAGTAACGGCACAAGTACCGCACCACCGCCAATGCCTATCATGGCAGAGAGCCCCCCAGTGATGCTTGTATATAGTGTCAAAAGGCCTTTATTAGGTAGCGAGCGTGATGTTTGGCTGTCGTTTTTACTGCTGAAAATCATTTTTAATGCAATAAGCACTACACTCACAGCAAACACTATTCGCACCACATTTGCCGGTAATAGCGAAGCCAAAAAACCACTGATAAGTGCACCTAGTGCAACCCCAGTCATTACCCACGGAGCCAATTGCCAAGGCACATTACCATTTTTATGGTGAGCGATAGCTGATGACGTAGATGTAAATAGAATTGAGGCAAGCGATGTAGCAATCGCCACCAGCACAACTTGCTCAGCAGGTAACACCTGAAAATGCAGCAAGATCATGCTTAAAATAGGCACAATGACTAGGCCTCCACCAATTCCTAATAGCCCAGCTAAAAAGCCCACTCCGCTACCAAGTATGGCGCAAGCAATAATAAGCACGATTAATTCATTCATTGTATTTGTCTGTGTTGTTGGTTTAGGGAGACGAGTATAACAACAATAAAGTACGGGGTTGCTCTCAAAAGTCCTGTTAAGTATTGAATATTACTCACGTTTTATATGAAATTAATGCAACTCTAACAAACCAATTTAGAAATCCAGACGTCCATAGTGACGTTAGAGCATTTTTTCACTATCCCTTACTAAATGTTTTATTAAAACAGCAAATATTCATGAATCTGCCTCATGTTTTACCTGAAATAAAAACGTTTTTCTTCATGATAGTAAGAACGTATAAATTTATTAGCGCTGCAGAGCAACCTAAGGTTAATGACCTAGCGATTTAAGGAAGGTGAGCAGCAATCATTTATCTCAGGACTTTTGGATACATTGCCATGAACAACGATTTCAGATTTACAATTAAAAGTATTTGCCTCGATGAAAATTATCATCCGTCAAATAGCACACGACTTACCACAAACTTTGCAAACCTAGCTCGCGGTGAAAGTCGCCAGCAGAATTTGCGTAATGCATTAAAAATGATTGATAGCCGCTTTAATGCGCTAGCAAACTGGGATAACCCGCAAGGTGACCGCTACTCTGTAGAACTTGAGATCATCTCTGTTGATTTAGAAATTGCACAAAGCACAGAGGCATTCCCGTCAATTGAAGTACTAAAAACTAATATCATTGATCACCAAACTAATGAACGTATCGAAGGTATTGTTGGTAATAACTTTTCATCTTACGTGCGCGATTATGATTTTAGCGTACTGCTGCTTGATCATAACAAAGCGAAAAACGAATTTAGCATTCCCGAAAACTTTGGTGACTTACACGGTAAACTCTTTAAATACTTTATTGACTCAGAGACTTACAAACAGCACTTTAAAAAACCACCGGTTATTTGTTTAAGCGTGTCTGATAACAAAACGTACCATCGTACAGAAAACCAACACCCAATTTTAGGTGCAGAGTACCTACCAAATGAGTCATCATTAACCGAGCAATACTTTAAAAAAATGGGCTTGCAGGTGCGCTATTTTATGCCACCAAACACAGTCGCTCCGCTGGCGTTTTATTTCTTTGGTGACCTGCTGAACGATTACACCAACTTAGAGTTGATCAGCACGATTAGCACCATGGAAACATTCCAGAAAATCTATCGTCCAGAAATTTATAATGCCAATGCCGTGGCGGGTAGTTGCTATCAACCAAATTTAAGAAACGCCGATCACTCGATCACGCAGATTGTCTACGACCGTGAAGAGCGCAGCCAACTTGCGATTGCACAAGGTAAATTTACAGAGCAGCACTTTATTAAGCCTTATCAATCAATGCTTGAGAAATGGTCTGCTAACTACGCGATTTAAAGAGAGTAAAAATGAAAAAGTTATTACCAACATCGACAGCTGGCAGCTTACCAAAACCTGCTTGGCTTGCTGAGCCTGAAACCTTATGGTCGCCTTGGAAATTGCAAGGCGCAGAGCTTATCGACGGCAAACAAGACGCGTTACGTGTTGCCTTACAAGAGCAACAACAAGCTGGCGTTGATATCGTGAGCGACGGCGAGCAAACTCGCCAACACTTTGTAACGACCTTTATCGAACACTTAAATGGCGTTGATTTTGAAAACCGTAAAACAGTGACCATTCGCAATCGCTACGAAGCCAGTGTACCAAGTGTAATCGGCCCAGTATCACGCAGCAAACCAGTGTTTGTTGAAGACGCCAAATTTTTACGTTCGCAGACCAAGCAACCTATAAAATGGGCATTGCCAGGGCCAATGACCATGATCGATACCTTGTATGACGCCCACTATCAAAGCCGTGAACAACTGGCGTGGGAATTTGCCAAAATCCTCAATCAAGAAGCGAAAGAGCTCGAAGCTGCGGGTGTTGATATTATTCAATTTGATGAGCCCGCGTTTAATGTGTTCTTCGATGATGTTAATGACTGGGGCATAAAGTGCCTAGAAAGAGCAATCGAAGGCTTAAAGTGCGAAACCGCCGTGCACATTTGCTACGGCTATGGCATTAAAGCCAACACTGATTGGAAACAAACACTGGGCAATGAATGGCGTCAATACGAAGAAGTATTCCCGAAACTTCAAAAGTCGAATATCGATATTATTTCACTTGAGTGCCACAACTCTCGCGTGCCCATTGAGCTATTAGCACTCATACGCGGCAAAAAAGTGATGGTTGGTGCCATTGATGTAGCGAGCAATGAAATCGAAACCCCTGATGAGGTAGCACAGACATTACGAGAAGCCCTGAAATATGTTGATGCCGACAAGCTTTACCCATGCACAAACTGCGGTATGGCTCCCCTCCCTCGCAACATAGCAAGCGCCAAGCTCAGTGCGCTAAGTAAAGGCGCAGAGATTGTGAGGGGGGAGGTTTTAGGGGCTAGGGGCTAGGATTTGGGCTCTAGGATTTAGGCACTAGGATTTAGGCTCTAGGCTCTAGGAGTAGTTAGCGAGTAACTAGGGGAAAGTTACGAGGATCGAGATGCGAAGGTCGGTGCGCGTCTACCTCCCCCCTAGTCGCCATAAATGACGACCTTGTAGGTCAGGCTTTAGTCCGTCAGATTTTATATTTGGTATGGACCTGATTGTGTAGCAGCCATTTTACATCGCGTTTATGGTTTTATTTTTACGAGAGTAAGTTAGCTATTTTTTAGGGGAAAGGTGCGAGGTGCGCTTCTACCTCACCCCTAGTCGCCATAAATGACGACCTGACCTTGTAGGTCGGGCTTCAGCCCGTCAGTTTTTAAATTTGGAAATCGACCTGATTGTGTAGCAGCCATTTTACATCGCGTTTTATCTCGCCTCTCGTATCTCGTATCTCGTATTTCGTATCTCGTATTTCGTATCTCGTATTTCGTATTTCGTATCTCGTATTTCGTATCTCGTATTTCGTTTCTCGTATTTCGTTTCTCGTATTTCGTTTCTCGTTTCTCGCCTCTCGTTTCTCGCTTCTCGCCTCTCGTATCTCGCCTCTCGTATCTCGCCTCTCGTATCTCGCCTCTCGTATCTCGCCTCTCGTATCTCGCTTCTCGTTTCTCGTTTCTCGTAATATTTATCAATGACGCGGCATAAAGCCGCTGCTACAACGTAGGCGTGAAACTTGTTTCGCGCATCCTATCCTCTAACGACTATTCACTATTAACTAACTCCTACGTCCCTCTAATGCTTTTAAATCAACCCATTCAGAAAGAGTTAATCCAAAAGCTGCAAAATTGAGTTGGCTAGATTAATTATTTTTTGCTAGATTTCAGTTGTACCCAATGGATGGGCAAAAATTGAGGGATTAATATGAACGAATTTGATATTTTCATCAGAAATATTGTTTTAGATTGTATTCGTGAGCAAGGCACCTGTAGCGACATTTACGAAGAAGACGAGCAATTAACTTTTTATGTTGAGATTGAAAACCACGACAACGTGATATCACGCAAACAATTTAAAGTTACTTACCCAATTAACTACTCTATTCAGTCAGCGCTCAAGCATGAAACTGATTTACTTAGGTATTTAGACTCTGGTGAAATCAGAACGCCATTTACAAACGACATCGTCGAAGTACTTAAATCTGAGTTACAAGCCTTTATATTTAGTAACAAACCGCAAGGCGAATACCATATTTGCTAATCACGAGTTATAGCCTGATGAAAGCGATTTATCAGGCTTATAAAGCCTAAATGGTCGATAATTACATGCTTTTGAAAGAGCCTCTTTTCGCAATAACGACTAATAAACGCAATTTCATTATCAAATATATTGAGACTAATATCCGACCAAACGAATGAAACATTCAACTTTTCTCTGTTTCTGAAATAAATAATCCGCAATATGACAATAGTCATAATTCTGTCATCTAACTGATCAATAATTGACGCTAATTTAATCACCTAACGTAATGAAGAAGTAATGGACAGTGCCTTGGTGCAACTTTCGTTTGCACTCCCATCTAGTGAAGACCCTTTATGTGCTGCGCTTGCGCATACTATGGAATATGAACAATTGCATTTTGCGGCTAATGAGCAAAAGCGTGTTGTATTTTGTTGTGTGCTGCCAGATGATGCCCATGAAGGTGATGTGATCTCTATCAGTGCAACGCGCCCTGATGCACGTGAGTCTGCGTACTTTACTGCGCATACTTTAACGCAACACGATCTAGATCAGCACGTTATTATGCTTACGTTAGAGGATGTTACTCACAGTGGTGAATTTGTATTGCAATTAATGCTACACGGCATGCATGCAACACTTAAAGACAGCGCCCAATTTGATGTCAGCATTGCAGCGAGCACATCACCAGAGCTATTAACTTCTGAGCAAGCTAAAAACCATGGCTTACGCCATTACATCAGTAATATTGGCGCAAGCTTTTTAGCCTTTTTCTAGGGCCTAGTCAGCAAAGCTAATTTTACCCATGGTAATATCGGGGATCCCTTGCTCGGTATTACCAAAGCATTGTTGCCCGCCCGACAAACATTCGTTCGCTAAAATTGCAAATAACACGGCTTCTTTTGCATCTGGGTTTATCCCCAACGAATCGGTGTTTTTTATAACAGAAAGTTCTGGGCAATTAGCCAAAATAATGTCCATTAATAATGGGTTATGAACTCCACCACCACTGGCGTAAACAGCCACATCGGTCAAGCCTTCGCTGCATTGGTTAATTGCTTTAGCAATCATTACCCCTGAAAACTGCACTAAAGTTGCCATCACATCAAAGTGCGATAAACTCTGCGTATTCGAGCGTGCTTGTGCTGCAAATAAATACTCTAGATTAAACACTTCAGGCCCGGTTGTTTTTGGAAACCCTAAAGCAAAAAACGCATCATCACACAGCGCTGCGAGTAAATCTTCACTTACCGTGCCTTTTGCTGCAATAGCGGCATCTTTATCATAATGAAGTGGTGCAAAATAACGCTGCACATAGGCATCCATAATGGTATTGCCAGGGCCTATATCAGAGCTAAAAACCGCTCGTGCATCTGCAGATTTAGGTAAGTAGGTTAAGTTTGCAATACCGCCCATATTTAGCAAAATACGGTTTTCGCTGGTACTTGTGAAATACAAGTAGTCACCATATACCGCAAGCGGTGCGCCTTCGCCACCCGCAGCAATGTGCTTTTGTCTAAAATCAGCTATGGTCGTAATACCTGCAGTCACCGCTAAATGATCGCTGTCACCAATTTGTAGTGTTGCATTGCCATATTCTGCACGCTTGTGTTGGTTTTTAGGGCAGTGATAAATAGTTTGTCCGTGGCTGGCAATCACATCAACAAGTTCTTTTGCTACTCCCCAGCTGGCTAACGTTTTGGCAACCATTTCACCATGTAATTGGCCAATCCAAGGGTTGAGTAAAGTGACTTCTTCAAGATCACATTCGCGTTTGGCGAACACTCGCTTTACACGCGTTTTATAATCATCGTCGTAGTCGACCGTCGTAAACTTTAATACTTCTACATGAGTGTTCATGCCCTGCCCTGATACTTCGCATAGCGCGATATCAAGGCCATCTAACGAGGTACCACTCATTAGACCAATTATTAATTTTCTTTCTTTTTTTGCGCTTAAATACAGTTTTTCAATATGTTGATGCATAAATAAATCACTTAAAATCAGCTTATTAGATGTAAATAAGCGGGTTGATGAGTTGGAATAGTTTATATTTTAAAATAATAGATTTAAAGAATAATTATTGCAAAGACTTTTAAATTGCTTTAAAACTGTACCGGTGAGCTCCCCAAAAGGAGAACACACAAGCATCATAACAAAAAGTATGACTCATTAAATTAACTAAATGGTCTAGGTCACTCACCAACCTGCGTTGATTTAAATGATAAAACGCAAGGGAATCATCATGAAAGCAAATACATCAACAGGGCATCGCTCGCTATTGCTGCTATCACCTTTAGCTCTCGCTGTAAGTTCAGTAATTAGTTATGCCCACGCAGAAGAAACTACTGAAGTAAAAAAACCTGAAGTGATCACCGTAACGGGTTCACGTATTCAACGTACCGAGCTGGTTTCAAGTAGCCCAGTGGTGAGCGTTGATGAAGCACAAATTCACCTAGACCGTGCAGTGAACGTTGAAGATATTACAGCAAAACTGCCACAAGCTGCGGCGGGTGCAAACAGCACCGGTGCCACAGTCGGTGACTCATTTGGCTCATCAACCATAGATTTACGCGGCCTTGGCCAAAACCGTACATTAGTACTTATTGACGGTACTCGCGCAGTACCATTTAGTTTTCGTAACTCGGTTGACGTGAACACCATTCCAGCCGGGTTAATTAAACGCGTTGATGTATTAACTGGTGGTGCAGCAGCGGTTTACGGCGCAGATGCCGTAGCCGGCGTTGTAAACTTTGTTTTAGACGATGATTTTACTGGCGCTGAGTTCTCAACCAGTTACGAAAGTGCCGATGGCGGTAACGAAAAGCTTAACTTTGAGGCTATTTTTGGCGGTGACATCGCCGATGGTCGCGGCCATGTAACAGGCTATATTGGTTATACAGAGCGAAAAGAGTTATTAGCCGGCGAGCGTGACTATGCGCTTGAAAACTCAACGGCAATGATCAACAGCGGTGGTTATTATACTGACGTTGCATCTGGCAATAGCATTGGTATTGCTGACTCAGGAGCTGTAACAAGTGATCGTCAAACAACTGATTTCACAGCTGACCGTTATTTAACTCAACCGATGGACCGTTTTTCTGCGGGCTTATTATTTGACGTTGATGTAAGCGACAGTGCCATTGCCTATGGCCGCGCAATGTATTCTAAAGTGACCGTAAATGGTGCGGGTGCCAGTGGTCAAACACCGATTTTTGTAAACGAGCAAGTGACCCTCACGCAAGACAACGCGTATATTCCAGATGAACTACGCGACCAACTCACGTTTGATAGCGAAGGCAATGCCCTTGTTAATGTTGAACGTAACCTAGGTTTAGCCGTGCAACACACCGAAGCGGTGCGTGATTCAATGCAATTTCAATTGGGTTTAAAAGGTGATTTAACTGACTACTTACGTTATGACGTATATGGCCAGTATGGCAAAACTGATGAAGTAGCCACCATATACAACAACGCATACCGTAATGATAACAGCGGTAATAGTCGCTTTGCTGCCCTTGCAAATTCAGTGGATATTTTTGATCCAAACCATGATTTCAGCGACTTTAGCGACCCATTGCTATATACCACTCGCGACCGTACACAAAGTGTGATCTCAGCAACACTGTCAGGTGACTCTGGATTCTTATTTGAATTACCAGCCGGCGCTATCGATTTTGCAATTGGTTATGAATACCGTAAAGAAACCGGTAAACAAACCCCAGGTGATGCATTTAGAAACGGTACCAGCTTTGCGTCTATCAGCGCATTTGATATGGATGCAAGCTTTAGCTCTGAAGAATTCTACGCTGAAATTTTAGTGCCTATCTTAGTTGATAAACCTTTTGCTGAAGAGCTTAGCTTTGAAGGTGCCTACCGTATTTCTGATTACTCAAATACCGAAGCAGAAGACACTTACAAACTTGGTATCAACTGGGCAATAAACAGCGACATTCGTATTCGCGCCAACCGCTTAACGGCGTTTAGAGCACCTAACTTAGGTGAGTTTGCCAGCCCAATCACAGCGCTATCGTTATCGTTATTTGACCAAAACAGCGATCAGTTTGTACCACGACTAGCAGGGCGTTATAACGGCGATCCATGTTTACTGGGCACCGGTGATGCGACTCAATGTGCTGCGTTTGGTGCGCCGCCTGTTGGCACCGAGTTTGATTCAAGCACGGCAGAGTACACCTACGGTGGTAACCCGAATATTAAACCTGAACAAGCTGAATCTGATACATTAGGCATTGTTTATACACCTGGCTATTTAGAAGGCTTTGATTTATCACTCGATTACTACAGTATTCGTGTAACAGATGCGGTAAGCCAAATTCAGCCAGGTGCTGCGCTACAAAGCTGTTATGTTGATGACCCGAATCCAAACAACCCATTGTGTGGTGCGGTACTTCGCGATCCAAACACTGGTTTTATTAGCACAGCTATCGTCAATGACTTTAACTTAGCCGCAATTGAGCAAGAAGGTATCGACGTTGCAGCAAATTATGTGATTGATGCACCTGAGCAAATGGGTGGTCGTTTTAGATTCTCGTACCAAGGTAACTTTGTTACTAAGCAAACGCGCCAAAACAACAGTACGGTGGCTGAAATTGACTGTAAAGGAACGTACGGCAGCGCCTGCTCGGGCGACTTTGCGAGTATCTTGCAGGCTGATTACAAACACCGCGCTAGTATTGATTGGCAGTTAGATAACATGAACTTCCAACTTGGCTGGCGCAGAATCGGTGAAGTAGAGTATGCTGTTGACCGTTCAGAAACAATTTCAGCACAAAATTACTTAGATTTTGCCGCGGCATGGCAAGTTAATGAGGAACTTGCTGTTAACTTTGGTGTCGATAACTTATTAGACCGTGAACCACCAACACCTGAAGTAGGCGCAAACCACTTTAACACCGTGAGTGATTATAGTGTGATTGGCCGCTCAGTCGGTGTTTCACTGAGATATGCCCCAAGCTTCTAATTAATCCTACTGTTTTAGCTACACAGGATTGATCCCCTCAAGCGCACCCTGCCCGGTGCGCTTTTTTATTTTAAACAGGCTGTAATTATATCAACAATAAAAAAGGGACAGTGTTTAGATTGTTGGTTATGATATGAGCAACAAAAAGCAGCAAGGAAGATGTAATGCTCAAATCAATAAAGTCAAAAATCCCATTTATTTTCCTAATTAGTATTAGTCTTTTTTGGGGTATGTATTACCAAGGTAGCCACCCGTTAAATGACTTTGGTAAAGCAAACTTTGAATGGTTATACCTGCTTGATGCACTGATAGTATTACCTGTACTTTGCTTAATATTAATTAAAAATAAGAAAGAAGCAGCTTTAAAAGCCTTGATGTTGTGCTCACTAGCTATTTTAGTGGGGAGTTACATTGTTCCCGAACAAAACAAGTTTTTAATGCATTTCTTAGAGCAAGGTCGTTACGGGATTTTAGCTTTGATTGTAATTTTAGAGCTAAGCGCTCTTATTACTGTGTACCTGGCAATAAAATCCGCTTTAAGCCAGCAGACCGACCCAGACACAGCTATAGAAAGGCCAATTAAAAAGCTTTTCAAACAAAGTGCTATTGCAAACTTTTTATGTTTCGAAACACGGATGTGGGCTTTCTTATTTTACGCTAAACACATTAAACCTAGTTATTTCACTGGTGAACAACATTTTAGTTATCATAATAAAGACGGCGCACAAGCTAACTTACTTGGCTTTATTTTTATTATCTTATTAGAACTGCCCATGATGCACTTCTTCATACACTTTGTGTGGTCATCAACAGCAGCAAACATAATCACTGGTTTAACTATATTTAGTCTTTTATTCTTCATTGCAGAATACCGAGCAGTTGCAAAGCGTCCTGTTTCTATTAGTAAATCACAACTCATTATTCGCTGTGGGCTCTATCCTGCTTACAATATTGCTTTAGAAAATATCAAATCCATTGATTTAAATACCGACTTTATTGCACGCGCTCGTTCAATCAAACGTTACAACTATTCTGGCTACCCGAATATTAAAATTAAGCTCATTGAACCTATGGGTGATATCAACACTGTTTTCCTGGGACTAGATGACCCTCATCATTTTATAAACGCAATGAACAAGGAACGAACAAATGCCATTTAACGAGCAAGAGCGCAACGCGCTTTTAGCACTCAAAGGTGTTGGGCCAACGGTGATAAAACGGTTTGAAGAAATCGGTATTGAATCGTTTGAGGAGTTAGCCGGGTTTGATGCCAACACAATTGCTGAGCGAGTCGCGACGATGCTGCATTCAAGTTGTTGGCAAAATAGTCCGCAAGCAAAAGCGGCAATCACCGCCGCGATTGCACGAGCAAAACAAGGCTAAAGCTCAATCACTTCTATTGCACCGCGCTTTTGCATGGTGACATACACTTTGTTTTGCGTCTCATTGAAAGCCAAATTCGTCGGATGCTGGCCTTTTAATTGATAGCTATTTAAGAGTTTGCCGTTTGGCGAGACTTCAAGCACTTTCCCTTCGCCGTAACGAGTAATAAAGACGTGCCCTTGATTATTAACGCGCATGCCATCTAAGCCATGATCAGCAAACTTAATCAAAGCTTTTTTGTTACTAATGTTTAAGTTCTCATCTAAGTCATATTGCCAAACAACTCGCTGCACACTCTCGTTCACATAAAGCTTCGTGTTGTCGTGATTAACCGCTACCCCATTGGTGGTACCCATGTTTTTTTCGAGTAAATGAGTGCTGCCATCTGCATTAATACGCCACAGCTGGCCCGTTTCGTTCGCCCAGTTAGGGTCACTTGCAAACAGCGCCCCGCTTTTGGTGATAGCAATGTCATTGGGTTGATTCATTTTACTATTATGGGCGAACACTTCTGCTTTATTGCTGCCAGCAGGTACTTTTAAAATATTGTGGTTAACATAATCAGCAATAAACAAATTGCCTTGTGAGTCAAACTGTAAGCCATTACCAACGCTGTCATTTGGTAGCCTTACAAATAACGATGTTTTGCCCATGTTATCAACGCGGCCAATGGTTCCTTGCTGGGCATAGTTCACCGCGTACAAGGCACCGTTATACATGGTTGGCCCTTCAACGCCTTGCGTAAAAACGTTATCTTTAACAAAGTCTTGGCTATCAACTGCAAAGGTTAACGGTGAGTTTAAAAGTAATGTAATTGCCAGTGGCTTAAGTAGTTTCATAGGTCTTCCTTTTACTCATCTAAACTCGTGTATACCGCTAAAATTGGGTATTCGTTTTCACCAAAAGATAATGTCAAAGAACGCTTTTCGCCATCATCTAACTTAATACCTTCGTCAAAGCTCTGAGGATGAACACGACGCCCATCGGCAAACAGCGCCATAATATGGTCAGCCTGAAGAATTCGCGACCCCGATGCTTTATTTTCAATCGTCACAACCGCTAAACGGCGACCACTTTCACTGCTCATTAATACACTATGGACAATGCTAAATTGGCTTTGCTTAGGGTAACGCTTGGCATCATTCTCAAATGAAAAAGCACTGCCAGAGAGCATGACCGGATCCACTGATAGTACATCGGTATTGGCTTGACCAGAGGTTGCAAAAACCGCTGCACATAATAGTAAAATGCGCTTCATATCAATCCTTTTCAATTAACTCAGCCTAAAAACAGCATACACCGTTCCTATAACCAGTGCAAAACCGTGAGTAACCCTATAATGAGCGTGTTACTCAGCAATTACAATTTTAGTGTTGATTTTTAATGTTATGCCCGCAAAACGTTAAAGGCGTATCTTAATTTACTGCTGGCAAAAGGAGCCTAGTATGTCTGATATTCAAAATCGTCAATATATTCTTGAGACACGTCCAAAAGGCGTAGCGAATGATAAAAATGTTGTTTTAAAAACTAACTCAGTATCAGCGCCAAAAGATGGCGAGGTATTACTCAGGACCATTTATCTATCACTTGATCCCTACATGCGAGGACGAATGAGTGATGCTGAATCATACGCTGATCCTGTAAAGATTGGTGATGTGATGGTAGGCGCAACCGTATGCCAAGTTGAGCAATCAAACCACCCTGACTACCAAGAAGGTGAATGGGTGTTGGCATACACAGGCTGGCAAGAATACGCAATAAGCGACACTGAAGGCTTAATGAAACTGGGGAAAAACCCTGAAAATCCTTCGTATGCACTTGGAATTATGGGTATGCCTGGTTTTACCGCCTACATGGGGCTTTTAGATATTGGTGAGCCAAAGCCGGGCGAAACAGTCGTGGTTGCTGCAGCTACAGGGCCTGTCGGTGCAACTGTAGGGCAAATAGCTAAATTAAAAGGCTGTAAGGTCGTTGGCGTAGCTGGCGGTAAAGAAAAATGTCAACATGCCGTTGAAAACCTAGGCTTCGATGCCTGTATTGATCACAAAGAAAATGATTTTGCAGAGCAGTTAAGCGCAGCGTGTAATAATGGTATTGATGTTTATTACGAAAATGTCGGTGGCCATGTATTTGATGCTGTGTTACCCCTGTTGAATACAAAAGCACGTATTCCGTTATGTGGTTTAGTATCACAGTACAACGCTACCGAGCTGCCGCCAGGTCCAGATCGCTTATCTATGCTTATGAGTCACATTTTAAAGAAACGCATTAAAGTACAAGGGTTTATTATTTTTGATGACTACGCCCATCGTTATGAGGAATTCGCAAAAGACATGCAAACATGGTTAAGCGAAGGAAAAATCAAATATAAAGAGCATCTTGAAGCTAATTTCGAAAATACGCTGAACGCCTTTAATGCGATGTTAAATGGTGAGAACTTCGGTAAAACTGTCGTGCAAGTTCAGCAGCCAATTTAAATTTCAAGGCGTAGTCAGCTTGGCTACGCCATTTTTAAGGATAACGAATGATTAAATTACACCATTTAAATAAATCACGCTCTAAACGTATTATTTGGTTACTGGAAGAGCTTGGTGTCGATTACGACATTGTTGCTTATCAACGCAATAAAGAAACCTTCTTAGCACCTGATGAACTAAAACAAATTCATCCGCTGGGTAAATCGCCCGTTATTGAAGATAACGGTAAAGTAATTACAGAATCTGGCGCAATTACCGACTACTTAATTAGTAAGTACGGTAAAGGCAAGTTTATGCCAAGCCTGCAAAACGACAACTATGTTGATTATCAGCAATGGCTTCATTTTGCCGAAAGCTCAGCAATGGTCCCTTTTTTATTAAAATTATTTATTACAAAAGATGGCTGTAAAACCAACTTTATTGGTGATTATGCTGATCATGAAATTGGCAAGATACTGAGTTATGTTAATCAGCAATTAAAAGGTAAGCAGTACTTAGTGGATGAAACTTTGACCGGCGCTGATTTTATGATGTCTTTTGTTGTAGAGAAAGCTGATGAGGCAGGCCTGCTAGCACATTTCCCTGAAATTAAACGTTATTTAGAGCAACTGAAAACTCACGAAAGTTATCACACAGCCAATGAGCTAGAAGCAAAATACGGTTAACTCAATAAACAAAGGTACTTCCTGTACCTTTGTTTGTCGCAAAGCGTTGAAGGTGGACTACAGCCATACTTTTACTTCACCAATATTATCAAATAAGTCAGCGCAGCTACCATTTAAGCCGCACACACTCGATTGCGGCCTGACTTTTTAGCTTGATACATGGCTTGGTCGGCCCTTTCGATTGCTGCTTCGATATCGTCATCGGCATTTATTAACGAAACACCAAATGAGCCTGTAACATTAATGTGTTTACCTTTGCCAATTTCAATTTTTAAAGCTTCAACGCCTGCTCTTAATCGCTCAGAAAGTGATTTGGCACCTTCTAGCTCTGTTTGCGGTAAGCAGACTAAAAACTCTTCACCGCCATAGCGATACAATTGGTCGTACTTCCTTAAGTGAGATTTAATGCATTTAACAAGTGCGATTAACACCTTATCGCCCGCAGCATGGCCAAACTCATCGTTCACTTGCTTAAAGTGATCAAGGTCGATCATTATCAGTGCGCAGCTCAGCGATTTACGTTTGCAAAGCTCATGCTCTTTTTGTAGGTTTTCAACTAAGTTTGTTCGGTTCGATGCCCCAGTCAAAGGGTCTCTTGTGTGCAGCAATTCAGAGAATTCATCGATAAGGGTTTCAAATAATTCATGCAAGCTATCTAAATCGGCATGAAACTGGTCCAATAAATTAGCCGGAATAACAGACTTAGATTCTTTTAACGATAACAGTACTTTGGCACCTTGATGCATCTTTTGATGCGCACAAGCGATTTCAGAAAAGTAAGGGTGAAGACTTATGGTCTGTTCGGGTAGCTTATTAAACCATTGCCCAAAACGACAAAGGTTATGAGCATTATCTGCTAAGTCTTGTTCATCTGCAGGTATGTCTGCAATTAAGCACCTTAATAAATTTCTATACCATGACTGGTGCCACTCAATGGCCTGCTCGATTTCTGCAATCACGTCTTCAAGCTGTGTATTCGACAGTGAATTAATGCCCTGCTCGGTATTTTGATGCATAGCCAATGAAAAGACTTCCGCTTTATTATTTTATTTCCTAAAACAGTACCTAAGGTAAGTTACAAACTCAACCTAAAGCGCTAGAAAGAGATGGCTTAATCAACTAATCGATAACCCACAGCGGGCTCAGTTAAGATATGTTTAGGGCTTGCCGCATTTTGCTCAAGCTTTTGTCTTAACTGACCAATATGTACACGCACGTATTCAGGGCGATTAATATACTGCTCTCCCCACACCTCAGATAAAATAGCGTTATGCGTTAATACCTTGTCTTTTTGCTGAAATAACAACAGCAAAATAGCGTACTCTTTTTTAGTTAGTTTGACTTCTTCAGCACCTTTACGCACCACATGTTTATGTGGGTCGATGTGAATATCGCCACATTGCAGGGTCAGGCTTGGTGTTGTTTGCATACGCAGTAGCACCCGAATACGTGCTAGTAATTCGTTTGCGCTGAATGGTTTGGTCAGATAATCGTTAGCGCCGTTATCAAGGGCGGTAACTTTTTCTGTTTCGCCGTCGCGTGCAGAAAGTACCAAAACAGGGAGCAGGCTCCACTGCCTAAACTCCACCAGCCAATCTTGCCCATCCATATCGAGCAAACCTAAATCAAGCAGCACTAAATCAAACTGCTGCTGGCTTAAAAGTGCAAACGCATCAAGCCCTTTCGCGCACACACTGACTTCATGGTTACTTGCTTTGAGCAGTGTTTTTAAAAAACTTTGCAGAGGCGGTGAGTCCTCTAAAACCAAAATATTAGACACGGCTGTTACTCCAAATTAATTTAGCTGTTGCCTGCTTTGTCTGCTCATTGAGGGTTAATTCAAAGCGCCCCTGATGACATTTAGCAACCACATCGCAAATAACACTCCCTAAGCCAACGCCTTCATCTTGACTCGTCTCGTGCTTATTAGCAAAAGGGTTAGTTAACACAATTTGGTATTCGTCTTGTGTTTCAATAAATTGCATGTTCGCCGAACCATCTCCGTAACGAGCTGCGTTTTCGAGCATATTGGCAAAGGCAATTTCAAGTAAGGTTTCATCGCCAAAACAGATGCTTTGTTGCTGAGCTTCGATATGCAGTTTAAAGTTTTGTAGTTGTTGCTGACGGCGTGATTTAGCTTCGCTAATTAAGGTCAAAATGGGCAGTTTTTGCCATTTAATATTCTCAGCTAACTTATTCACTTTACTGAGCTCCATGACTTTATCAAAGTGCTGGTTAAGTATTTTACTTTGCTCATAAATGTTAGCAGCTTGCTCTTTGATAACCTCATTGCTTAGTTGAATATCATCATCAGCCAACATGCTTGATGCGCCCATAATGGTCGCTAATGGCGTACGTAAGTCATGGGATAAACTGCGCAATAAGGTGTTTTTTGACCTCTCTAGCTCCGCCTGTACTTTTATCGCCGCTGATTGCTCGCGTAGTAAAGTTTTTTCTTGAACCTGATACAGTAAAGAGCACGCTGTATTCGCCAAAGCCTGTTGCTCTGCATTGAGCGCTTTGGCAAACGCAATACCACCAAATTCCGCTTGTTGTTCATTTAAATAAATAAACTGCTTAGACGCTGTTAACTGCCAATCACATGCAACCTTTAAATGTGCGGCCATGGTTGTTAAAAACAGCTGCTTTTGTTCCTCAAGGCTATCGAGATCATTAAGCTTTTTAGCTAATTCATACAATAAGCGACTATTACTTGCATGGGCTTGCACATCGCGAACCTTGGTATTGAGCTCCCCAGCTAGGTGGCTTATCACTAAACCTACAATCAACATCACCAAAAAGGTGACCACATATTCAATATTTTCGATGTGAAAAGTAAAGTAAGGCACCACATAAAACCAGTCCGTGCAGGCGACACTTACTAAGGTGGTAAGCGCAGCAACACGACGATTACTGCGCACCGCAACCCAGGTCACCCACAGCAGCTGTAACATAACAATATCGGTGGTTGTAAACAGTTCTCGAAACGGAAATATCGCGAGCACCACCACAAGTGGCATCAACACACTTAAAAATGCGGCTTTTAAATACTGTATTTTGAATACTGACTGCATCATCTTTTCACTTATTGTTTGTCCCTATTAGATTAAAGGGTTTTCAGTTTTGTCACTATAAAGTTTTTATAAAGTTTTTTTATCTCAGCATAAAATCTTTATAAAGCTTTCAACCTCTCTAAAGACTTCTGTTTTTTTGCTATTAGCATTTAGCGCGTACCCACAATAGCGAGAAAGACAATGGCTCAGTTTGCAGTAATCGGATTAGGACGTTTTGGCGTAACCGCCTGTTTAGAACTTTCAAAACAAGGTCATACAGTGTGTGCCGCCGATATTAGCGAAAGCACCGTTAATCACTATGCCGACCAACTCAGTTTTACCGTGGTGGTTGATGCCAGTGATGAAACACAATTAGCACGGCTCGATTTACCCAGTTGCCAAGCCGTATTGGTGGCCATTGGCGAGAATATTGAAGCCAGTATTTTATGTGTATTGCATTTAAAAAACTTAGGCGTAAAGCAAATTTGGGTAAAAGCCTGTACCAAAAGCCATCATCAGATACTAAGTAAACTCGGCGTTGACCGCATCATTCACCCTGAAGAAGAAATGGGCGTGAGGGTTGCACAAGCGCTTAACTACCCAATGGTTAATCAATATTTCCCGCTTAACCAATCCACGTTTATTGTTGAACTAGGCATTGATCTGCAACTTTCAGGTCGCAAAATTGGCTGGCTACTCAAAGAGCGTAATAGCGATATTAAACCGCTCACACTACGACGTGATGATTATTTCAATACAGAGCTGACTAACGACACCGAACTGCGCCACGGAGATAGTCTGGTGTTACTGGGCTCTAAAACCTACTTAACTAAATTAGCAAAACGGTTTCGTGCATTATGATTAACTGGCAAGCCAATGTTTACCCTAAACAATTTAGCGGTGTAAAGTGTCGTAAGCGGCAAAAAGTAAACCCACCTTTAGTGCTCACTATCGGCTTTATTGTGTTAATTATGCTCGGCACGGGCTTACTCATGTTGCCAATGGCAAGCACCCAACCGATCAGCTGGCTCGATGCATTATTTACGGCAACCTCTGCGGTTACAGTAACAGGGCTGGTGGTCATCGACACTGGTACTGATCTGACTGTATTTGGTCAAAGCGTAGTAATGCTGCTGATTCAAATAGGTGGTATTGGCTTTATGACCGTGGCGGTGATTTCAATATTAAGTTTAGGAAAAACTCTAGGCTTACAGCAACGCTTACTAGCCAGTCGCGCTTTCGACACTAACGATTTAACCTCGGTGATCAAGGTTGCTAAGTATGTTTTAGTGTATTCATTAGTGATTGAGTCGGTGGCATTTTGCTTACTCTTTATTAGTTGGTTTGATGAATATGGCGCACTAAAAAGCGCCTATCACAGTCTGTTTTATACGATTTCGGCGTTCAATAATGCGGGCTTTGCGTTAAGCGGCGATAGCTTATCGGCATTCAAAGGCGATATAACCGTAAACGTGATAATCACCGCTTTGTTTATCATCGGCGGCTTAGGGTTTACTGTACTGATTGATATCTACAAACAAAAGCGCTGGTCGTTACTATCAACCAATACCCGCTTGGTGTTGATTGCCACCTTTGTGCTCAACTGCATCGCATTTATATTGATTTTTTTCTTTGAACACGCCAATCCGGCGACATTAGCGCCGCTATCAACGTCTGAGCAAATATTAACGGCTTGGTTTCAAGCGGTGACACCTCGTACCGCAGGGTTTAATACCCTACCGATTGATGGTTTGAGTCAAGATTCAACGCTTTTGACTATGCTGCTGATGGTGATTGGCGGTGGTTCAGTCAGTACGGCGAGCGGCATAAAACTAGGCACCTTTGTGATCCTAATTTTAGCGATGCGCAGCTATTTAAAACAGCAAACCACGGTCACCGTGTTTAACCGTCAGCTGAGCGACAAGTTAGTGATAAAAGCATTAAGCGTCATGATACTGTACTTATTTATCGCTTTTACCAGCATTATGATCATCACCAAGCTTGAACAAGGGTCGTTACTTGATATCACCTTTGAGGCAATTTCGGCACTGAGTACAGTGGGCCTTTCACGGGGTATAACTGGGGATTTAAGTGCGCCTAGTCAGCTCATTATCATACTATTGATGTTGATAGGTCGGGTTGGGCCATTAACGTTTGCTTATTGTTTTGCTCGCCAGCACAGCCAACCTTTGACCTACCCTACTACCAGTATTCAAATTGGCTAAGTGTACAGTGTTGACTCTTTTCAGTGTTAAAACTGTACACCTAAAGCCCTGCTACAACTGCTGGAGCAAGGCATTAATATCACTGTAGCGCTGCTGTTCACAAAGGCCAAAACCTGAAAGCTGCCTGACTTTGTTGCGGGTAAATAAAGGCACGCTCATGCCCGCTAAAAACCGGCACTGTGTATCGATGCTCACATCACTAATCCCTTTAGCGGCTAAGTGCTGTTTAAGCTCAGCAATTTTGCTGGCAATCACATTTTGCTCAGGCATTTGATGCACTAATGAATAACTAAGTTTTACCTGCTGGCCCCTACATACTGAACAATGGCCACATTGCTGGGGTGCATTCTGATCATCAAAATAGCGGGCTAAGTTATAACTTAAGCAGTTATCTAGCTCAAAAAAGCGTACTAAAGTGGCAATACGTTTAATTTCGGCCTGCTCTTTTTCGATAAAGTATTGGTGAAGTTGCAGTGCTAAATCTGCGTGGCTTATTACCGAGTTATTCACCTCATACACTTGCGTAATACGTTTAGTTTCAAGGGCAATATGACCTTTTTCGGCCAAATAATCGAGCGCTGCAACCACGCGCTTTCTATCAACTTGAGTGGCACGGGTTAACGCATCAAAATTAAGTGTGCCCCAAATTTTCTTAAACTCAGTGTGTTTGAATACCTGTTGTAAAAACGCTTGTCGGTCAGCATCAAACTGGCTAAGTAGCTCGTTTTGCTCCGTTAAAAACTTATATTTAAAATCGGCGTAATAGGCATATAAAGGCGTAATAGCCCCTTGCATCTCTAACTGTACTAGTAAGGTTTTTAACGCTAAAGCACGAATATTACTTTCGCTCGATAAGCTGTACTCTTGCATTTCCCACTGGTTGTTCGTTTGTTCGTTGCGAATGTTATTAATGACATAGTCAATCCCACTTTGCTCGGGAGTGTCGGCATAAACGAAGTTCTCAACGGTATTTAAGCCATCAAGGTTTGCTAGGGTAAAACAGTTTGACGGCGCACCATCTCGCCCTGCACGGCCAATCTCTTGGCTATAGTTTTCAATCGATTTTGGCAAATCATAGTGGATCACAAAGCGAATATCAGACTTATCAACGCCCATTCCAAAAGCAATGGTTGCCACAACGATATTGATTTTACCCGCCATAAAATCATCTTGGATTTGCCAGCGTTTATCATCCTCAAGGCCTGCATGATAAGCCACCGCATTAAAGCCCGCTCTTGCCAAGCCTTCTGCTACTTGCTCAGCGGTATGTTGTAAGGTGACATAAACAATCCCAGCACCTTGTTGGCTGGCTATAATACTGGCTAATTGCTGAGGTTTTTCTTGGCTTGCAACACTGAGCACTGATAAGTCGAGGTTGCTTCGGTAAAAGCCAGTTTGCACCACACATTCTGGGGCAATAGCAAAACGCTCACACATATCACGCTTCACTTTTTTAGTGGCGGTGGCGGTAAGTAGCAATACCAGTGGAATATTAAGCTCTTCTCGATAGCGCGGCAGTTTTAAATAATCAGGCCTAAAGTTGTGACCCCATTCAGATATACAGTGCGCTTCATCAACCACCAGCATCGAAATAGGCACTTGTTTAATAAATTCACGAAAGCGCTCATTCTTAAAACGCTCAACTGAGACCATTAAAATTTTCACCTTTCCTGCTCGCACATTACTCATTACCGTATGACTTTGCTCACTAGTTTGGCTTGAATCAAGGCTTGCCGCGTAAATACCTTTGCTATTTAAAAAGCTGATTTGATCTTTCATCAGTGCCAATAATGGCGAAACTACTAAGGTCAAATTAGGTAGGTGCATTGCAGTTAATTGATAGCACAAAGATTTACCCGAGCCAGTTGGAAAAATTGCCAACGACGATTGCTGATTTAATAACTGCTCAATGGTTTGTTGCTGACCTTGGCGAAACTCATTAAAGCCAAAGTATTGATTCAACGAAGTGTGTAGTGGTGTAGTCATCCTGATCCCTCACTGTCATTTCCCTTTTCAGGTAATGATAGGTCTCTTACTGCGAATTAGCCATGTTAACCTGTTTAACTCAATCTCCCAAGGCCATTGATATAACTAAGCGCACTATATTGTTATTAACAGGTACTGACAAAATCATCAAAAAGGCGCACAATGAGCACGTTGCCATGGGGTATTGATGGATGGACTTACAATACCTAAGCGCTTTTTCGCAAGAGTGTTTAGGTATTATACTTTTGAGGGCAACGTAATGATTAACCAACCTCCTAAAATCGTGATAATCGGTGGTGGCGCTGGTGGCTTAGAACTAGCAACACAATTAGGACACAAACTCGGGAAAAAACGCCAAGCAGAGATACTTTTAATCGATAAAAACCGCAGCCATATTTGGAAGCCGTTACTTCATGAAGTAGCGACGGGGTCGATTGATGCCGATTTAGACGGCGTTGTATACTCAGCTCATGCAGCAAAACATCATTATAATTTTCAACTCGGCAGCTTTTGCCACTTAGATCAAACCAACAAAACCATTACTTTAAGCGAGTTAAAAGACGAGCTCGGCCACCGTATTTTACCTGAGCGCCAAGTGAGTTATGACTACCTAGTACTTGCTATAGGCAGTGTCAGTAACGACTTTAATACCCCAGGCGTTAACAAGCATTGTTTCTACCTTGATTCAAACCAACAAGCTGAACGCTTTCAGCATGCCCTACTCGATAACTTCACCCGTTTACATCAAGATGACGACCCACAGCACTCCTTAACCATTGCCATAGTGGGTGGTGGTGCAACCGGGGTTGAGCTGTCGGCAGAGCTTTATCATGTGTCAGACATGCTAAAAATGTATGGCCTGAATAAAATGACTGCAAAACGCTTACACATTGATTTAATTGAAGCGGGGCCGCGAATTTTACCCGCTTTACCCGAGCGTATTGCAAACTCAGCTAAGCGTGAACTGGTTAAATTAGGGGTAACGGTGCGCGAAGGCACGCAGGTAAAAGAGGCCACAGAAAACAGCTTTATCACCAAAAACGATGAACATATCAAAGCCGATATTATGGTTTGGGCTGCGGGTGTAAAAGCACCTGATTTCATTAAAGACATTGGTATCTTTGAACTTACCCGCAATAACCAAATTAAGGTGAACCAATATCTGCAAAGTAGCGTTAACGACGATATTTTTGTGATTGGTGATTGCTGTGCATTTACTCAAGAAGATGGCACGCAAGTGCCACCCAGAGCGCAATCGGCTCATCAAATGGCGCAATGTGTTGAAAAAAACCTAATAGCCACACTCAAAAACCAGCCTCTGAGTGCCTTTACCTACAGTGATCATGGCTCTTTAGTTAACTTGTCACGCTACAGCACAGTAGGCAGTTTAATGGGCAACCTAACCAGTAATAGCTTTTTTATAGAGGGTAAAATAGCGCGATTTATGTATATTTCGCTCTATCGTATGCATCAACGTGCCATCCATGGCAGTGCAAAAACCTTTGCACTGTGGATCAGCGAAAAAGTACTACGCGTTGTTAGGCCAAAAATGAAACTGCATTAAGCTACAGCATAAAGCCGGCAAATTAGTTGTTTGTCGGCTATTTGTGCACTTCGTCCCCAAGTCATTGACATCAAAATATAAAGCCATACACTTCAGGCAAAATAAATCCATGGATTGAATATGAAAAAAGGTATTTCACTAACCGTTTTTGCAGGGCTTTGTGCCTGTGGGACTTACCTGATATTAGATAAACCCACTCCCATCGAAGCGATAAGCAACAAAGTCTCGACATCTTCTGCTACTGTCGCTGAACAAAATAACGCTACGAGTTTATTTGAACCATTAAGCCTGCCAAATAGCAAAGCATCAGAGCTGGCTAAGCTCAAGCTAGCCAAACACCAGTGTAAGCAACAAAGTTTAAAAGCCACTCAAGCTGCAGCTGATCACAGTCAAATAGAGGCAGCGATTAAACAAGCATTAAAAGACGGTGACTCTCTTGAAGATATTTTAAGTTATTCAGAGCTTGTGAAAATATCTTACCGTTCATTTAATACCTTAGTCATTAACGCAATCAAAGAGAATGCAGAACAGCAATTTCAATATGCCTCATCTGTTAACATACTAAAAAGCTGGCAAGGACTTGAGGTCATTGATTATTTTGATGCTGATACAATCAACCAACTAACGGCAGTTAATGGACCCCTTAGTCAAAATACAGGTTCAATGATGTTTAATGTTCCATTACCTGAGCAAGTAAACAAAACAGCATTGTACAAACTATTAGATAACAACGATGATTTTAATACCTATTTAAAAACACCATTTAAAATCGGTCCATCACGGCTCATTTCACCATCTATTTTGTTTCTTGCTAATGCTCATGCGCTTAGTTTGACTGAGTTTGAAAACGCAATATCCAGCAAAGAGTTTACTGTTAACGATATCGCTGTGGCTTTAAAAAGCAACTTACCTAATGATTATTTAACAGCACTGATCTCTCAAACAGCACAGCTAGGCGGCTCGCCTACAGCAATGAGTGATGACTTTATGGATGAACAACTGTATTTAAACCTTGCTGATGTGGCTGTGAGTGAATTTAACGTACCAATTTTAAAGTTGTTAAGTGAACGAGGTATTGAGC
Organism: Pseudoalteromonas sp. CH_XMU1449-3; assembly: GCF_037027245.1. Taxonomy (NCBI): domain Bacteria; kingdom Pseudomonadati; phylum Pseudomonadota; class Gammaproteobacteria; order Alteromonadales; family Pseudoalteromonadaceae; genus Pseudoalteromonas; species Pseudoalteromonas sp. CH_XMU1449-3. The sequence goes on along the minus strand of NZ_JAYMDY010000010.1, from coordinate 12,076 downwards.
CCACTAATCAGCCAAATGTATTTACAGCGATGGATATAGCCATTGTAAACCTAAAGGGCAGCTCAAATAGCGAAGTACAGCCACTAGAGAGCAAACACTTAGAAACACTAAGTTATCTAAAAAATAAAGGTTATCGAGCTCACGGCGAGCTTGTGCGCGACACACCGAACGATAGGCTACTGATGCTTAAATCTTCATTTTTACCGAGTAGCCTTTTATTTGTTGGCGACCAAGTTGCTAATGATGCTTTTTCTCAGTTCAAAGATTTAAAGCTAATCCCAAATAACCAAGCATTTAAACGTAAAGAAAAAGATAACTCTGCAATATCAAAAGCACTCAGTGCCTATGAGAGACAAAAACAGCAAGCCAAAAAAATAACTCCTGAGTGTGAAACGATAGATCAGCGGATCAATTCACTAGAAGCGATAAAAACACGCTCTCAAGCACTCGAAGAATTAGAAACGCTCGAAGCGCAACAAGGCTTACTAACTCCCAATACGCTTCAAGAAATCGACCCTGTACAAGTTCATAATTGGCAATTCTTGCATTCAAATGAGTATAAATATCAAACCTCAACGCAGTATCAAGCCTTTAAAGAAGCAATTGTCGAAAAAGACTTTAGTACTGTTGCAACGATTACCCAAACAGCAAAACTCAGTACCCACCAGACAAATATGTTGCTTGCAGCAACAATAGAAAACGCTCAACAATTGACGTCTATTTGGCAAAACAGGGTCGCTCCAACTGCACCTGAAAATCTTTTTGTATTTACTAAGTTACCATTAGCACAATGGCAAACATTAGCCGATAGTGGCTTTGATTTTTCATTAAAAGACATGCAAAACAACGATATGTATTTTTATGCAAGCATGCATTCAAATGCAGCAGTTAAGTTTTTAATGAGCCTTGCAGTTACGCATGATTTTTCTAAACCTGGGCTTGATATTCTCGACCAAGCACTGGAGCAAAGCTATAACACACAAACCCTCGCAGACTATATGCCAAGCGCATTAAAACTTGTTGAGCAATATGAGCCTAACCACTTTCGCCGTGCTGAGCGTCTAAAAGTTTTTGTCCCTGATGTTTATGAAGAGCTTATTAAACTTGAGCCAAAACTTGCACCCAAAGATGGCACTGTAATGAATAACTATCAGTACAGCGCTTATTAAGCTCCTTACCTATTTGAGCCGTAAATTAACCTACCTGTTTACGGCTCAGCCGCGTATAATGCCCACTTTTTGTGGGGCGCAAAAATTGAATATTATTACTCTAAGCGTTTTATCGCTTGCTATGTCGACTGATGCTTTTGCAGCTTCAATCACCAAAGGCAGTACACTTAAAAATCCTCGTGTTCTGAGTGCAATCAAGCTTGGTTTATTGTTTGGCTGTATCGAAGCTATCGCACCGATTGTTGGCTGGCTAATTGGCAGTGCCGGTGCAGATTACGTTGAAGCCTTTGATCACTGGATTGCCTTTGTGTTGTTAGTGGGTTTAGGTGTTCATATGTTGCTTGAGAGTCGTAAAGAAGATGACGACGATGAAGAAGAACTTGCCCCGAATACCAAACGCTCTTTCATTGCCACATTACTAACCGCTGTTGGCACTAGTATCGATGCCATGACAGTAGGTATTAGCCTTGCTTTCATGAAAGTGAACATTTACTTAGCAGCCGCCATGATAGGCCTAGCAACCACAATTATGGTTACCATCGGCGCACTACTTGGTAACGTAATGAGTGGCTGGGTTGGCAAAAAGGCCGAAGCAATCGGTGGTGTTGCACTTATCTTTATCGGCTGTGGCATCCTATACAGCCACACCATGGCTTAACCTAACAGCTTATCAAACTCTTCTTTGGGCATGGGCTTATGAAAATAGTACCCTTGCCCAAGCTCGCAGCCTAAATCGATTAAACTATTTAAGTGTTGCTTTTCTTCAATACCTTCAGCCACAATTTGCAAATTCAAGGTATGCGCTAAGCTAGTGATGGTTCTGACAATGTCCATACTTTGTGTATCGGTGAGCATATCTCTCACAAAAGATTGATCTATTTTGAGTACATCCACGGGAAAGAGTTTTAAATAAGACAAACTTGAATAGCCCGTACCAAAGTCATCAATGGCAATGGCTAACCCTAAGTCAGAGAGCTTATTAAGCATCATTTTTATTTCTTCAAAATCATGCATCAACGCGCTTTCGGTTACTTCAAGCTCTAACAGTTCGCTGGCAAGCCCCGCTTGTTCAATGGTATCAGCAACGAGATTACAAAAATTACCATCGGTAAATTGTTTTGCTGCAATGTTCACGGCAACCTTTATGTTATGCCCTTTATCGGCCCACTCTTTAGCCGCTTTACAGCTTTGCTTAAGCACTGACTGGCCCAAAGCATGAATAAGACCTGTTTCTTCTGCAAGGGGTATAAAATCCAGTGGTGAAATAAGCTTATTATCGTTATCTCGAAGCCGAACTAAGGCTTCGACACCAATAATTTTTTCTGTCAAAAGCGCTAGTTTCGGCTGATAAAACACCTCAATCTTATCTTGCTCAATAGCATGTCTTAAGAGCTTTTCAACGCTTTGACGCTGCTTAAATTGATACTCTAAGTCATCGGAGTAATAGCAAAAACGGTTACGCCCCTGCTCTTTCGCACGGTACATGGCTGCATCGGCATGAGTCATCATCTCTTCTGCTTGAGTAGAGTCCGCAGGGTTAACACTCACCCCCACACTGACCGATAATATATACTCTTGGCTATCAATACGAAACGGCTCATTCATAGTATTAATAATATCGCTGGCAATGGCATCGACCACAGAAGTACTCTGCACGTCAGGTAATAAAATCACAAATTCATCACCGCCAATTCGGGCTAACGTGGTATTCAAATCGATGAGAGACTCAAGGCGCTTAGCCACATGCTTAATAATTAAATCGCCTTGATGATGACCTAGGGTATCATTTAAGTACTTAAAGTGATCGATATCAATCAGCATTAGAGCCACTTTCTTTTTCATACTCGTAGCAACTTTACAGGCATGAGTGACCCTATCATGCAATAACACCCGATTAGGCAAGTCTGTTAGTAAATCATGATTTGCTAAATGGCTCATTTTCACTGCCATCGCGATTGATTCACTGACATCATGAAACACGATAATACCGCCAATGATATTACCTTCAATATCTCGTATTGGCGCAGCTGAATCTTCCACCCTATATACTCGCCCATCAAGCCCGATTAATTGACTATTTAACGCCATAGCAACTATACGCTGCTCTTTTAAAGCAACAGATATAGGATTGACGAGTGTTTTGTTAGATGTTGCATCAACGAGCTTCATTACCTCTTCAATATGGCGCCCTTTAGCCTCTTCAACGTGCCAACCTGTTAATCGCTCAGCAATGGGGTTCATAAAGTTAATAATTGCGTTGTTGTCCGTGGCTATTACGGCATCACCAATAGAATTAAGCATAACCCGTAAACGTTCAGACTCATTCGATAGCAGTTTTTTTGTATGGGTAATTGAGGTGATATCCGAAAGAGTAAGAATAACACCTACAACTTCTCGCTCTTTTATTCTTAAATTTATTTGCGCTCTAACATATTCAATCTTATTGCGAGGGCTGGGCAACTGAATATTTAAAACTTCTTGCTCTATGCCATTTGTTAAGCAGCGATGAAAAGCTTCATACAATTCATCTGGTAATACATCTTTAGCGAAACAACCTAACATTTGCTCGCTGCTTTTTGAAAACCAATGGCTGGTTTCATCATTACTAAAGAGGTTTTCCTCGGTATTTGACCAGTAAGATATATACACAGGTACTTGCGCAACGAGTGTCGAAATATCATTTTTTGCAGCCAGTATTTGCGCCTCTTGGTGTTTAAGCTTTAACTGGTTTTGTACTCTCAGGCGACAAATGTTCAAATCAACGGGTTTATGAATAAGATCTATTCCGCCACTTGCAAAACTTTGATATTCAAAAATTTGCTCATTATGAGAGGTAACGAAAATCACATGACTTTGCGCGGTTTTAGGGTTGTTTTTAAGTTTTTTACACACCTCAAAGCCATTCATGCCAGGCATTTCAATGTCGAGCAAAATCACATCTGGCTGAAAGAAAACTGCTTTCTCAATTGCTTGAGTGCCATTATCGCAACAAACAATCTCACCAAGGTCGCTAAGCGACTCGGCCATAATCATCAAACTAGTCGGCTCATCATCCACTACAAGCACTTTATTGTGTGAATTTTCATGATGAGAAAAAAGCATATCCATCGCCTCTGTAAATAGTACTTAAAAAAACTCTAGTCCTATCTCAGCAGACGCGCCAACATAAAAAATAATTTTTTAATTCTTAAGTTGTAGAAAATCCCAAAATCCGGTCTATGATTTATTTATCGCGTGGAGGGAATAGTTTGCAACCGGTAGCTAGTCGCACAGATTTAAAGCTTAATAATTCTGTTATTTTGATTGTTGATGATGAACCAATTAATACAACCGTAATAGAAAGTTTGCTCTCGCCCTACTATAAAACTCACACTACAGATTGCGGTGAAAACGTGCTGCACCTGTGCGAAACCGTTAAGCCAGATTTAATATTGCTTGATGTGATGCTTGGTACTATGAGCGGCCTAGATGTTTGCAAGCAATTAAAAAAACACTCCCAATACAAAGATATTCCGGTGATATTTATTACCGCTATTATGGATCAAGATGACCAAAATCGCTGCTGGCAAGCAGGCGCCGTCGATTTTGTATCAAAACCGGTTTATGGCGTCACATTACTTAATCGCGTAAAAGCGCATTTGACCTTAAAAAAACAAGCTGATTTGCTCAAAAACCTTTGTGAACACGACAGCCTCACTGGTTTAAACAACCGACGATTTTTACAAAACACCCTTGATCAAAACATTCGTTTAGCCATCAGAAACGATAAAGCCCTTTCGGTATTAATGCTCGATATTGATTACTTTAAACAGTACAACGACTCTCTTGGCCATCAACAAGGTGACGAATGCCTAAAACGCGTTGCTGATGAAATCAAAAAAAGTGTTAACCGCCCAACTGATACCACTATCCGCTATGGCGGTGAAGAATTTTTATGTGTATTGCCAGACACCGATATTCAAGGGGCACAATTTATTGCCCATAAGCTATTGGCAAACATTCGTGAACTAAATATTGAACACCCACATGCAACCTCTGGAGTCCTCTCTATTAGTATTGGTAGCGCAACATTTTCTGGGCATGAAGCCATCGACACTGACGAACTAATTCGCAGTGCCGACAAAGCGCTCTATCAAGCCAAGCATCAAGGGAGAAACCGCTGTGTTTGCATACTTGCTGAACCCAGTTTTAGCTTTTAAGCTAAATCAAACCTTACTACCGACTCACGTTTGCGGTATGGAGGGCTGAGCCATGGATTACGAAGTATTACACCAGAAAAAAACGACAACATCTGAAGGACGCTTTTTAATACCATTAGCGATTGCTTTTATAGCCGCAATTATGTGCTCAGCAATCTTCTTTTTCGAACTACAACTTCATAAAAATATTAATAACAGTGTTGCTGAACGACTGAGAGAATCAAGCGCTACCGTAGATGTGCAAGTCCATGAAAAAATAAATAAATATAAAAACGATTTACAGTTTTTATATTCCACTCCACCTATAGCAGGACTTGCCAGAGCTGCAGCAAATGGTGGTAACGACCCTCTTGATAACACTACCTCAGAGCAATGGAAAAAACGTTTAGAAACGATATTCGTTGCATTTTTACAATCAAATTCTGAATTCGAGCAATTACGTATCATCAGTACACAACAAGCAGGACAAGAACTTATCAGGGTAGACAGAGCTGCCGGTGGCATAGTTGTAAAATCCGATAATCAGTTACAGGATAAAAGTGGCCGTGATTACTACCAACAGAGTTCGCAATTACCACAGGGTGATATGTATTTATCAGCAATAACACTTAACCGGGAATATGGAAAGCTCGATTATCCATATAAGCCTATGCTGCGAATAGCCTTACCCATTTTTGATGAAAATATGCAGCGCTATGGGCTGATTATTGCAAACATTAACACCTCTCACCTATTTGCATCTCTTAATGCGATGGTACAAGCACCAAACTCATTGATCCTAACAGACAGCGAAGGCTACTTTTTAGTTCACCCAAATGAAGACTTACGCTTTAGTCGCGACTTAGCGCCAAACAAACGTTGGGACTCAGTGTATAAATCTGAACCCGCCTATCTAGAAAATATACTCAGCATTAGCTCTAACTTTGCTGGTGAACAACAATACGAAGCGTTAAGTAAACGCATACCTCTTACTGGGGATTTAGAAACCGGGTTTATAGATGCCCACATTATGCTTCCTCACTCTGAAATTAATGTGATGGAGCGCGAACAGAGGATCAGCACCTATGTTTTTTTGCTGGGTGTTTCTGCTTTTTTAGTGTTTGTGCTTGGATTTTTACATCGGAATTTAAAGCGTAATCGTGAGCTTGCCGAGGCAAGAGCAGTATCTTCAGCCATTATTAGCGGCTCAAAAGATGCCATTATTGCGGTCAGTGATATTGGTCTTGTGTCTAGTTGGAATAAAGCGGCCACTGAACTGTTTGGGTTTCAACGGGAACAAGTTCTAGGCGCTGATATAAACAAACTGAATCTATTTCCAAATATTAATATTAAAGAGGTATGTAACGAGGTTAAAAGCCAACGAAAGCAACATGAAATTGAAGTCGACTACCAGCAATCCAATCAACAAACAACTCATTTAGCACTCGCTTTTTCAGCTATTTTTGATGAACATCATCAACACAACGGCTCAGCCATCCTCATTCGCGACACTACCGTTGAAAAGCAAGCGAGCGACAAAATTAAGCAAATAAATAACGAACTCGAAATTAAAGTCGCACAAAGAACTGCCCAGCTCGAAAAAGCCAGCCAAGTTAAAAGCGCTTTTATATCCAATATCAGCCATGAAATGCGTACTCCCTTAAACGGCATTATCGGCACACTTAATTTAATTAAACGAGAGTCATTAAGTAACCAACAGCAACATTATTTAGAAATGACCGAGGTAAGCGTTAATAGCTTAAATGTGCTTATTAACGACATTCTTGATTTATCAAAAATTGAGGCTGGCAAACTCGACTTGGACAAAAAAGCGTTTAACCCTATTAATTTTTTTGAAAGCTTAAGTGGCAGCATGGCTGTTAAAGCACAAGAGAAAAACCTTGAATTTATTTTAGATATTGCCGATGTTGAGTACAGCTCGATTGTTACTGACCCTCATCGCTACTCACAAGTGCTTACCAATTTAATAAATAACGCGATCAAATTTACTAAAACAGGCTTTATAAAATTTACCGCCACAAGCAAACGACTTAGCGATGATAACGTTGAGCTATGCTGCACAATTCAAGATACTGGCATTGGTATTGCGCCTGAAAATCAAAATAAATTGTTTAGTGCTTTTACCCAAGCCGATAACAGTGTGGCCGCACAATATGGGGGCACAGGGCTTGGTTTATCGATATGTAAGCAACTAGCTAGTTTACTCAATGGACACATATCCTTTGAATCAACCGAGGGGAAAGGGAGTGCTTTCACATTTACCATTCAGTTAGACAGCCAAAATGTAGAAGAACGCCAACCAAGCAGCCGCTTAAAAGACAGCGTTTTTGCTGTGTCGGTCAAACAACCTGAGCTTGAAAGAAGCCTAACAAAACTAATCTCTCATTGCGGTGGACAGCTCACGAATGTTGACCTAGAAAGCTTTGAGGTAAGCGATAACATGCCCTTTGATACGCTAATTTTAGAGCCTGGCAATCCGTTACTCGCAAAACTTGATAGCTTTAGTGAAAATACCTATGACTATAGCCTGCCCTTTAAATTAGTGGTGCTTATAAACCCAACCGAACCACCACCGCAAGCTAAATTCTGCACCTTTATGCGCTTATCTAAACCTGTGCTTATCTCTGAGTTTTTACTTAAACTAGCTGATGAACGACTCATAAAAGAGCAGCCTGCTCAAGACACAACACCACTTCGTCGCGAGACTGATACGCAAATTCACATAGATGTTGATATTGCTGGAGCAAAAATCCTGATCGTTGATGATAACGATATAAATGCTGCAGTTGCCAAAGGCACATTAATGAGCTTGGCACTGCGCTTTGAAATGGCGTCGAATGGTCAGCAAGCCATTGAAATATTGGCCAGTGCACCTGAAGACGACCCATTTAACTGCGTGTTAATGGACTGCCAAATGCCTGTACTAAATGGCTATGATGCTGCGGCACAAATACGCAAAGGGGCTGGTGGAGAGTACCATAGCGACATTCCTATTATTGCCATGACAGCCAATGCCATGCTCGGTGAGCGTAAAAAGTGCTTAAATGCAGGTATGAGCGATTACATCACAAAACCAATCAGTGCCGATAAGCTCATCACCACCACAGCAAAATGGGTTGCATCAACGTACCCTAAACATCATACAGCGCCAAAAACGATTGCTGTGCCTGAGGTAAATCAGTCGCCCGCTATACTGCAAGAAGAATTAATCGATGAAGAAAAACAGCATTGGAATCGCGAAGCAGCCCTCGGTCGTTTGATGAATAACGAGGTGCTATTAAACAAAGTGAGTAAGATGTTTTTAGAAAGCTCACATAAAAAAATAGCGCTACTAACACAAGCAATCAAAGACAAAGATTACCATGGGATTGCAACCACCAGCCATGCCCTAAAAGGGACCTGTGGCGATGTTGGTGCAGCCAAATTGCACCAGCACTTTACTGAGCTGGAGGTGCTGGCCGCAAGTAAGGGCAATACGCTAAAAGATATTCAACTTAAGCTACTCGAAATCGAAAAAGACTACGAGATTTTGTTAGAAATTTTACAAAAGCATACCGTAGCCAGGGTCGGCTAATTTTATTGAGAGCAAATAAATGGGCTTTGAAAATCAAAGCCCATTTTTCATTAAAGTGCCGCATATTTGTCTTCTAATTTTCATAAAGTGGGAGTATGTTTATACAAACCACTAAAGGAATGACGCTATGACCGCTAAAACGCTGATTTTCAACTTTGATGGCACAGGCAGCGAGCCTCGTGATGCTGAACAATTCAGCGCTGCACACTTCAAAGAAGACGCCAGTATTTCTAATATTCTTAAACTTCATTTACTTTTTGGTGGCGCACTCAATAGCGAACCCGAAACACCATTTCCAACCCAACTTAGCTTTTATTATCAGGGTATAGGCACCCAAGGTAGCCGCTTTCGACGTTTATTCAATCAAGCCCTTGCACCAAGAGGTGATGATGTAGCTAGCATTTTAAACCGTGCTATGAGCGACTTTAAAAGCTACTACACAGTGGGTGATAAAATACTACTAACTGGTTTTAGCCGAGGTGCAGCTCTTGCTAGGCGCTTTGCCAAATGTTTAGAGCCACTTATTAGTGATGATGTTTACTTATGTGTATTTGATACCGTTGCATCTATTGGTTTTTCAAAAGTAACAAAAGCAACCCGCGGTGCTGAGCACGTTATTTTTGAAAACTACACACTAGCGAGCAATATAAAAGCAGCCCTTCATTGCGTAGCACTTGACGAAAAGCGCCGTGCATTTGAACCCACACTTATTAATAGTGCACCGCATGTACAAGAGATCTGGTTTGCGGGCGCTCATTCAGATGTGGGTGGTGGCTATTATCGTGATGGTTTAGCCGACATTTGCCTGCGCTATGCGATTGAGTGGCTGATTGAACAAACCGTTGCATTAAACTTACTTACCAGTGCGGATATCAATTACAACACCTTGCTCCCAGAAGAGCATCGTAATCTCATTGCTCAAGATGATGTCACCGTTACACCAGATCCATTGGCACTAAGCCATCAGCAAAACTATTTTTGGTTTAACCCTTTGTTTAAACTGGTAGATCGCGAATGCTGTGTATTGGTTGATAACGAACAAAGCGAACACCCACCTACTATTCATTACACGGTTGCAGAGCGTATCAATCGTTTAACTAGCTATCGCCCTGAATCCTTAAAGAGCCTTCACTACGAAGTACTTTATAATGACGAAACTCGCTTAAGCTTTAAGGGTTTAAGCCCGCATATTGCGCTTGATAAACAAAATATGACGGTGCTGAGCATAGACGAAAGTAAAGATGTGTTTGTTTATGGCGCTGAAAAATACAACCACACAGGCTTAATGTTAGAGCAAGGTGGTACTTACCGATTTACGCCTTATCCAGAGCAAACTTGGTATGACGACGGCATTAGTTGCGGCCCTGCGGGCTGGCACCGAGACAATATTCAACTAGGGGTGAAAGAAATCCCGATGGCCGTGCTTGAACCGTTTAGACGTTTACCCCACGCACAATGGTTTGCGTTGATTGGCGCTATTGATAACAACGACGATCATTTGTTTGAAATTGCTGAAGGTGCCGATATTCGTATTGCTAAATCAGGCGAGTTTTGCCCTTTTGCTAACGACCTAAACCGCTTTTATGGGGCGAATGCGGGACGGATTAAACTGCGGGTGACTCGTTTAGGATAATTTAGTGTTTGGGATAGTTTAGTGCTTAACATAGCGAGCGATGATCTCCGTTATCGCTTGCTGGTTGTTTAAAATTGCTGAGTTAATAGCCGCTCTGTCTTCTGCTAAAAGGGTTGTTTCGCTCAGCATAAAATAAACGCTGTCATTATTGACAATATACGGATGCAGCTCGATACCCTGCTGATTATTTTTTTGAATTAAATATAAACCAGCTAGTTCATCATCAACAAAAAAATCGACCCGCCTAGCAACTAGCATAGCGAGACGCTGACGCAAAGATGACACAGTAACGAGTTGTTCTTTATATTTTGCGTCTTCTTTCAAATGAGTGAAGTCAGGGCCAAAGTAACTACCACTGTTAGTTAAAATAACTTGCTGATGTTCGAGCAGCCCTTGTAAATCAAGAGATTCTAACCGGCCATGCGGGTACCAAAACAAGCGCATCACTTCATTACGGTAAGGCTTGGAAAAGAAACTAAAAGAGTCACGTTCTGTGCTATAGCTTGCCGCGGGTAGTAAATCAACTTTACCGTGCTTAAGCTCTGCAAAGCCCCGTTTAGATGAAGGCATAACAACGTATTTAGCGCAAAATCCTGCCTCTTTTAGCACTAAATTAACCACATCAATATCAATGCCGGTGAGCTTGCCATTTTGCTTAAAAGCGTAAGGTGCCCACTGCTGACTAATCCCCACTTTTAGGGTTTTATCGCAGCTAAAAGCCGAATTACTCAATACAGCAACAACAAGTAAAAACAGCGCTTTTAACCCCATTAAGCCACCTTAGTTTAAATACTTACAGATCATATTATTCAAGTATGGTTGATAATGTCTGAAAGACCAATGTGTGAAGTGGGAAACCATAAGTTAGCGAGTTTCAAAGGGAAAGAGTAAAGTTGCGAGGTGCGAGATACGAGGTGCGAGGTACGAGGTACGAGATACGAGGTACGAGATACGAGATACGAGGTACGAGATACGAGGTGCGAGGTACGAGGTGCGAGGTGCGAGATACGAGTCTGTAGCAGCGATTTTACATCGCGTTTGATTGATTGGTTTATCTTTTAAAATAAAAAGGTTTACATGGATTATGTTGGGTATCGCTCCGCTCGACCCAACCTACCCTAAAAATGTGCAGTTCAAATGCTGAGAAAAGCACACGACCTAATCACCCCCACTGATCGACTGACATCTAATATCTGACCTCTAACGACTAAAAGCCAGCGATTTTACATCACGTCCTAGAACCCAGAACCTAGCGCCTTATTTTTTCATTCGTAGGCGTGAAACTTGTTTCGCGCGTCTGAAGATAAGAAATTTGAAAAGGTTTACATGGATTATGTTTGATTCTATTCGGCACTAAAGCACCTTATATGGACTCCTCCTATTGCACAATACCCTTCGTTAATTTTGTCAGACTGCGTACTTATATGCGGGCTCATAATGAGGAGCTACCTCGGCCCTTTGATGTATTCGCGCCCTTGTGCCTCTTCTCCTACTCGGTGTT